>NZ_JRPT01000006.1:0-35012 GCF_000762865.1 Prevotella sp. S7 MS 2
TTTTTGTGTTCGGTCGCTCAATAGTGCTTTTTATCTGATAAACATGAGTTCGCGGAACTTCGGCAGCGTCCAGAGTTCGTCGGCGACAATCAGTTCCAGCTTGTCTATCTGATAGCGTATCTCCTCCATTTTGGGAGCTATGTTGTCGTGATAAGCGATGGCTTTCTCGCGCTCGCAGTCTATCTTGTTGGCCACTTTGCGCTCGTTGATGAGTTCTTCCACCTTTGTTTCGATGGCTTGGGTGCGCTCTGCTATCTCGCGGATAATCTTCAAGTTGCGCTCAGAGAGCTTCAAGGCCTCCTCGCGCCCGAAGATGTCGATCATGTTCTGCACGTTCTTAGCCAACTGGCTCTGGTAATGTGTGGCCACGGGGATGATATGATTCATGGTCAAGTCGCCTATGACGCGCGCCTCTATCTGTATTTTCTTGGTGTAGGTTTCCCACTTCACCTCGTTGCGTGCTCCCAGTTCGTTGCGTTTCATCACGTTCATCGACTCGAACATCTTGATGCTCGAGTCGTCCATGTAGCGGTCGAAGACCACCGGGCAAGACGTCTCGCAGTCCAATCCGCGCTTTTTGGCCTCTTCCACCCATTCGTCACTGTATCCGTTTCCGTCGAAGTGAATAGGCTTGCAAGTGCGTATGTCCTCGCGAATCACGTCGATGATGGCTCCGTTCTTGCTCTCGCCCTTGGCGATGAGGGCGTCCACGCGCTCTTTGAAGTTGGTCAATGCCTCGGCCACAGCTGTGTTCAGCACAATCATAGACGACGCACAATTGGCTTCGGAACCTACTGCGCGGAACTCAAAGCGGTTTCCGGTGAAGGCAAAGGGGCTTGTACGGTTGCGGTCGGTATTGTCTATCATCAGTTCGGGTATTTCCGGAATGTCGAGCTTGAAGCCTTTTTTGCCGGCTACGGTGAACAGTTCGTCCTTGTCGGCTTTCTCGATATGCTCCAGCAGATCGGTGAGCTGCTTGCCCAAGAAACTGGAGATGATGGCGGGGGGAGCCTCGTTTCCGCCCAGTCGATGGGCGTTGGTGGCACTCATGATGCTGGCTTTGAGTACGCCGTTGTGGCGATAAACGCCCATCAGCGTCTCTACGATAAAGACCACGAAACGCAGGTTGTCTTCCGAATTTTTGCCTGCTGCATGCAGCAACACGCCCGTGTCGGTGGTCAGGCTCCAGTTGTTATGCTTGCCCGAACCGTTGACTCCGGCGAAAGGCTTTTCGTGCAGGAGGGCACGGAAACCGTGTTTGCGAGCCACACGTTTCATGAGCGACATGAGTAGCATGTTGTGGTCGACAGCCAGATTACACTCCTCAAAGATGGGTGCCAGCTCAAATTGGTTGGGAGCCACCTCGTTGTGGCGTGTCTTACAGGGAATACCCAGTTCGAGAGCTTGTACTTCCAAATCCTTCATGAAGGCTTGCACGCGCTCTGGAATGGTTCCGAAGTAGTGGTCTTCCATCTGTTGATTCTTTGCGGAGTCGTGTCCCATGAGGGTGCGACCGGTCAACATAAGATCCGGACGAGCCAAGTAGAGGCTGTCGTCGACGAGGAAATATTCTTGTTCCCAGCCAAGATTGGTCTGCACTTTCTTCACTTTCGGGTCGAAATACCGGCACACGGCCGTGGCAGCCACGTCGATGGCGTGGAGCGAGCGCAGCAGGGGAGCCTTGTAGTCGAGCGCCTCGCCGGTGTAAGAGATGAAGATCGTCGGGATACAGAGGGTGTCGTCGATGATGAAGACCGGCGATGTGGGATCCCAAGCCGAATATCCGCGAGCCTCGAACGTATTGCGGATACCGCCGTTGGGGAATGAACTGGCGTCGGGTTCCTGCTGTACGAGCAGCTTGCCGGAGAACTCTTCGAGCATACCACCCTTGCCGTCGTGTTCCACAAAGGCGTCGTGTTTCTCGGCAGTACCCTCGGTCAGGGGTTGAAACCAGTGGGTGTAGTGGGTTACACCGCACTCCTTGGCCCATTTCTTCATGCCGTGTGCCACCGCGTCGGCGATGCCACGATCCAGTCGTGCGCCGTTGTCCATCACGTCGATGAGCTTATTGTATACGTCGGTGGGCAGATACTTGTACATCTTGGCACGGTTGAAGACGTACTTGCCGAAGTACTCGGAAGGGCGTTCTTTGGGTAACTCTACCTCGACCGGCTTCTTTCTGAAGGCCTCGGCCACAACCTCAAATCTTAAATTCGTCATATCCTCTTATTGCTATTTGTTTCCTATTCGGTCTCTATCTCTTGATACTTGGTGGCAGAAAACGAAAAAGGATTCTCATGGGCGCATGAGAATCCGTATCCGATATTTACCAGAATTTATTGTTTACTTCGCTATATTCGAAACCGGCTGTGGCCAGTTTGGCTACCAATGCTGTTCGATCTACGTCCATGTCGTCGCATAGCTCGTCGAGCGAACTGTAGTTGTCGCGCAACAACATATTGACCGTACTGAACAATATCATTGGATCTTGGGGTAATTTATCCATCTTTCGACAGTATGTTAGAATCAGATGCAAAGTTACAAAATAAAGATGAGATTTGTTGTTACTGTCACCAAAAAACGTTATGCATGTTTTTCTAGCTCTAAATAAAATTCTGCCATGTGTGTGGGCGAAGGGCATCCGACCGTATGACTTGTCACTTTTCCCTCCCAACTCGTCAGTTTGTTTACTTTTTGTCCATTTCCTTGGAACTTATCGATGTTTTTCCTAACTTGCGTCATGAATTGGGCAAACAGTATTTTTCGACCTTTATATAACCGTAATCAGTATGAATGTGATACTGATCTGTCTGATATATTTATCAGGCTGTCCATTATCGCAGCCTGTTCATGGTCTCTGTCATTTTCTGAATACTCCCTACGCCGTCGACAGACTTTAATCGACCGGTAGACGACTCTGCCGTCTGATTGAGATATTCTATATACTTACAGTAATTATTTTCCGAAGAATTGAAACACAGAAATAATGAATAAATAATGATAATCCTTTTTATATCCAGCTTGTTAAGTGGGTATCAGGGGAGAGTAGAAGTTAAAGGAAAAAGGAATCAAAGCAAAGAAATAAATTCTATAAGAACAAGGTGTGTCCGTAGAAAAATGAAAAAAGAGAACTTTAATTTCTTTATCAAGCGATTTATGAAGGATTCTACCTTTCAGAGGAGTCGTTTTGTTTTTCCACTTATAATTAAGACGTACGATCCTGATACCGATAGTTTTGCTGTCGAAGTAATCAGCGAAAAAAGTGGAAGTTTAAGGATTTGTCAAATTTGCCCGACAATTACTTTGTGACGATAAATCGTATTTAGTGGAAATAATAGATGAAAGTACTTGATGCAACAGACTGTGTATGAAGAGAATAATAAGAAATTGAAGAAAAGAAAGAGGCAGATGGGAAATCGCACGTCAAGTTTTGTTTGTGAAATCGCATGTCGCCTTTAGCTATATATAATTTTAAGAGTTTGTTAAAACCGCTCGATAAAGTTATATATTGAATCGGCATGGATATAGCAGGAAAGGAAATGGTTAAAGATCTTGCCAAGCCTAATGTTGACGGCGAAGGACATTGGGTAAAGAAGATGGGCAAGTTACCCTTCGGATACTTAATTGTACGCATTACACATTTTCTTGATAAATCAATCGAACAACATGTTTTTTCTGAATATTGCTTACACACGGTGTCTGGATACAGCTTTTACCATGCAGTAACAACAGCACATTCGAGATGCACCGAGGACAAAGTCGTGATAAAATACCTATTTTAAGGTATTGTAAGCAAAATTCCTTTTAGGTAATTTTGCACTTGTAAAAAAAATAAAAATATTCAAACATGTTTTTTAAAATTATTACTGCTATTCTTCTCTCAGCAACAATCACTTCGTACGCGATGGCGAATGACCAGACGCACAACATGATAGAGAAAGACAATAAGGAAATATCAATTTCTGGAAAAATCGTTGATTATGAAGGTAGACCTGTGATCGGTGCCAGTATCACGCTCAACGGCAAAAAAGCTGTTGCAACGAGCGACACTGATGGCAAATTCCATTTTCATGCCATCTCATTACCTGCCCCGTCTTACATACAAGTAACTTACTTAGGCATGGAAGCTAAAAAAATAACTCTGCAACCTCCATATCACGATCTTTTGATTAGGCTAAATGACAAAACCAATATGTTGGACGAAGTGGTTTCCACAGGATACAACAGACTTTTAAAAAGACGTTCGGCCGGTTCTTTTGCCGTAATCACACACGAGCAAATAGAAAATCAAGTATCTACGTCGATTGACAAGATTCTGCAAGGACAAATTGCTGGCATGCACGTAAGCGTTCCAAACGGGAAACCCGGAGAAAGCGCTCAAGTAAGGATACGCGGAATTAACACCGTCAATGGCTCGGCTGAACCACTGTGGGTGGTTGACGGAGTCATCATGCAGGACAACTTGCCGAAAATATTGGGAACTGGCATGATGGATGCAAGTGATTTCAACAATATCTTTCGAAACGGAATTGGAGATATCAATCCTAACGACATAGAAAGTATAACCATCTTGAAAGACGCCGTAGCCTCGGCTATCTATGGCTCAAGGTCAGCAGGTGGCGTAATCTCTATCACTACCAAGCATGGAAAAGTCGGTAAGCCACGTGTGAACTACTCCACTCTGTTTACCATCGGATTATACCCCCAACGGCAGGAAAATATTATGAATACGGAAGAAAAGATACGATGGGAGCAGGAATTATGGAACGAATTTTCAGCGAAACCTTTCAAATCGGGCAATGGCTGGTACCCCGTGATCGGTATTGTGGGGATGATCCATGCAGACAAAATTGGTAAAAATGGGAAATTATGGACTGAAAACGGTTTCGAAAAAATGACAGAAGAAGAAAAGAGTGCTTATATAGAAGGACTTAAAAGAAATAATGTCAACTGGTATGACGAGATCTTCAGGAATTCCCTATCGCAAAATCACAACCTATCGTTGTCAGGAGGAACAGGCAAGATGGATTATTATACCTCGCTATCGTACACAAAGAATATGGGATTGGTCAAAAGAAATGACTATCAACGTTATACCTTTAACATGAAAATCAACGTGAATCCCACTTCAAAGTTAAAGCTCGGGTTCAAGTCAACAGTTTCCTTTCAAAAAAGCGGCGATTTCGTATCAAGCGTCGACCCGTTTAGATACGCCTATTTTGCCAATCCTTACGAAACGCCATACAACGCTGACGGAAGCTATCGGGCAGATATGACCTATTTCAATCTCACCGAAATAAATGCAGGCGACGCATCACTCCCCTACATCCCTACAAATGGTTTCAACATACTGAGGGAGATGAATGAAACATCAAGTTGCAATACCAAATTGGGAATCAACATCCAAGGAACCTTCGATTATTTTCTTACCGATAATCTTAAATTTACGGGAATAGCAGCATACGGACGAAACAACATCAATGGTACTGACGAATTGGGCAAGAATACTTATGCTGCGTTCAAGAATCGGCTGCCATGGGACATGCAAAATAGAGAATGGAATGGTTATGGAATTCTGAGACAGAACTTCAGCGAAGGGAATAATTTCATGGGAAGGCTCATGCTTCGTTACGCACAAGACTTTCGGAAATTGCACCACATAGTCATGATCGGAGGCAGCGAAATCCGATCCTCTAAAAACCAAAGGTCTATTATGATGCAATATGGATATGATCCGGAGACAAAAATAACAGGTATGCCCGAACCTCCTGAGAATGGAAATATGTCTTACTCGAAGTGGATACAGTTGATCAATAATCTTTCCTCCTCGCAGTGGAACGAGCAAAAATATGCCTCTTTTTTCGCTACCGTGGACTATGACTTCAATAATACTTACACCCTCAATGCAGCTTTGAGAACTGATGGGTCAAATAACTTCGGTGCCAAGGAACAATTTAATCCAACATATTCTATAGGCGCGGCATGGAACATTGACAACGAAAGATTTTGGAGAAGCATAAAGCCTGTAATCAACCGACTAACCATGCGCGTATCCTATGGCTTTACAGGAAACGTAGTTCAAGGCATGTTGAAAAGCTTAGTCATAAGCACAGGGCGAAAAAAATGGAACGATCATATAACAGGAACGGTGAAAAACGCCCCAAATCCACATTTGCGGTGGGAACGGACACGCGACATGAAACTGGGCATCGACATGGGACTGTTCAACAACAGATTGAACATTAATACCGAGATTTATGAAAAACTCAGCTCCGACATCATCACCAGAGTGGGAACAGTGTCCACCACTGGATTCACGGCATACAGTTTCAATACTTCAAAAATACGGAACAGAGGCTTGGAAATATCCATCTATGGAACTCCCATAAAGACGAAGAAACTAACTTTATCGACATCGGTCAATCTATCATGGAACAGAAACGAACTCGTGAAATTTGTAGCACCTCTTTTTGGAGTCAGCGATGGGAAATATCAAGGTTACCCGCTTGACGCCATTTTCAACGGTATATCAACGGGAATAGACAAGGAAACAGGATATTACAACATGAAGACAGTTCCTAATGCAAAGTTCGAAACAATTGCCGACAAGAAGAACGTGGCAAACTACAAGTTCTATCTCGGTACCCGTAACGCTCCCTATTCAGGAGGCGGAAGTATAAATGTATCCTATGAAAGATTCACGTTCAGTGTACAAGCCGCCTATTCAATAGGGGGAAAGGCACTCAACGAAATTAATTCTCCTGTCAACTATTCCATGGTAGGATATTCTAGAAACAACACTCCCCAAACATCTTTCAGCGACATTTATACCAACCACCTCAACGTGGCGCGAGACAGGATGGACAGATGGACAACAGAGAATCGCGAAGGAACGAAATATCCTCGCATTGTAGATGCGTTCGGAGCACCCCTAAACCTTGAAGGCAATATGGTTACTGGTTCAAACATCATGGACGGAATTTATCTACAGGAAACATCATTCCTGCGCATAAGAAACATTTCTTTGAGCTACCTTTTTAATAAAAACGTGACAGAAACATTGGGACTTTCAAATCTTGGCATCACCTGCTCGGCACAGAACTTCTTCACTTTCACTAATTTTCGAGGCATTGACCCAGAACAACCGGGGCTTACCTATCCAATTACGAGATCAGTAACTTTCGGCTTGCAAATAGGTTTCTAACATCATTCAAAAAGATATATATATGAAGAACTATTATCACACGGGGATCTTAATTGCGATCACGCTAATCGTATCCTCATGTAGCGAATATCTCAAAGAGAACAATTATAACAACGTTTTGCCTAAAACACCAGAGGATTACGGCACATTAATATATGCGCAACTGTCATCATTGGAGACTACCCCCTCGTCCGTTACGCTGGAATCCTACAAGCGTGCCATCGAAAAGGAATTATATGCCGACAATCTGAACGCTTCCATGAATAAAGGTAGAAGTTTGAAAGTCTTTTATGTAGGCGACGGAGCCATAGGAAACATGTATGTTTTAATGAGAGGATACAAGGAAATCAAGGATTACAACATTGTTCTTGACGCACTGAATGCATCGGACTCCATCTCACGTACACTCAGCGTTACAGCTCGTATCATGCGTGCAGTCGCATACTATAACCTGATGCGCGATTATTGCGATCCATGGAATGCAAATTCACCGGAGAAACAGATGGGACTGCCTCTTGTTACCGAGTTCAATATGGAATCAAGACCCGGACGAAGCAGCTTGCAAAAAACGGCAGAATTTATCATCAAAGAATTACAGACCGCCATCAATGACAAGCAAGAGAATGAAGAGATGTACTTTACCACCGATGTAGCAAAAGCTTATTTGGCACGGACCTACTTTTGGAGTGAGAAATGGGAGAAAGCTTTGCCAATATGCTTAGAATTGCTCAATAAATATCCTTTGCTACAAGGCAAGGAATACACCAATATGCTTGAAAATAAACTACAACGCTCGGGAAATATATTAATCATGTCAAATACAGGCTATTCCGTTTACGCATATGACAGAGACGTGAACAAACTGAAGGAGCGTCCACTTTCCATCGGCTTTTATAAGTTATTTTCCGAAAAAGAAAAGGATATTAGATTCAAATACATAGACAAGAAACTTAGAACCACAAAAGCTGCATTTACAGGGATACGAGGTGCCGAGTTCGCACTAATGGGCATGGAATGTCTAGCTCATTTAGGACGCCTAGATAAGGCTCTAAAAATGCTTAACGACTTTCGCTCACATCGTATCACCGACTATTCACCTTATATAGTAGCCACTCTTCCATCCGTTGACCATTCCGCCCTTATAAAGATTGATGCCGAGGGAAAGCCTCTGACGCCACTGATGCAAGCCATACTGAATGAGCGCAGAAAGGAACTGATGCTAGAAAACGATCGATGGTATGAACTCAAGCGCAATGGAATGCCAGAATTTTGGGTGACAGACGGAAGAACAAAAAAGATTACCAAAAAGTATCTTTACAACTTCCCGTTCCAACTACGCGACTATTTAATAAATCCTGAATTGGAAATAAATCAGGGATATGTATATCAAAATTGACAGACCATTCAAAAAGGAAACGAACATGAGATTTTTACATTGCATTTACACTTTTTCGAGCATCCTTATTTTGGCTGCCATGTCATGCACCAGCATAGAAGAAGGTGTCGCACCAGAAGGACTAACTGAGGCTCACGACAAGGGGATGGGAAATATCTACATCAAACAAGACCCTCTGTCTGAGGAAGAAAAAGATTCCATAGAACGGCTCAAGCTACAATATGAAAAAATTGAACAACAGGAGCCACATGCCATCATAGATATCAATCAACGATAACGGCCATGATAGGCCCCCAACTCTATCCTCCTTGTTTAAGGTTAGTTGGTCATCGTCAGATCAAACAGCCCCTTTTCTCTCAACTCGATCAGCCAATCGATTGGAATCCCATCTGTGGACTAGTTGAGATTGCTTATACCAAAGATGACCGTCCCACCGGTCGTCCGAGCTATGACAGCCTTGTGTTATTCAAGACCGAACTCCTTCGTACATGGTACAGCCTGAGTGACGGCGGGGGCGAGGAGCAGGTCAATGCCCGCTTGTCTTTCAGTTGATTTGTCGGCTTAGGATTGGACGACTGCGCTCCAGATAGTACGACGGTGTGTCGTTTCCGCAACATTCTGCTTGAAACCGACCTTTACGACGATGTGCTGGAAGAGATTGATCGCCAGTTAGAGTCGGCCGGTGTTTTGGTTAAGCGTGGCACCATAGTTGACGCCAGTATCACGGACATCCCTCGTCATCCCCGCGGGCGTAAGGAATACGAAGTAGTCGAGGAACGCAATGAGGAGACAGGTATGGATATAGCAGGAAAGGCTATGGTTAAAGGCCTTGTCAAGCCTAATGTTGACGGCGAAGTATATTGGGTAAAGAAGATGGGCAAGTTACACTTCGGATACAAGCGACATTTGGTTACGGGCGAGATGGGTTTGGTGATTGCCTAGGAAACTACATCGGCTAACAAAGTGACATCAAACATTTGGAAAGGCCGTTAGCAAAAGCCAAACTTCCGCAGGGTACACCTGTTTATGCCGACAAGGGACATGACTCTGCGGGGAACAAGGGTGTACTTAAACGTGTGAAGTTCAAGAGTCGTATCATGCACAAAGGAGTAAGAGGATGCAAGCTGACTGAAAGAGAGCAGCGTATCAATGTAGCCACCAGCAAGACAAAATACAAAGCGAAACGTACCTTTGGCTCTATTCGCAGGCGGTTTCATGGTGGCATTGCCAGATATGTACATTTTAATTCCGCCAACGGGTTATCCTTTTTATATCCAGCTTGTTAAGTGGATGTCAAGGAAAAGTAGAAGTTAAAGGAAAAAGGGGTCAAAGCAAAGAAATAATTTCTATAAGAAAAGGAGTATCTGTGGAGAAATAAAACAGACTAAGAAAGAAGTCATTTATGACTTTCAAATAGATGATACGGGAGTGAGCATCAAATATGTCTTTAGAATTTGTGACGATAAATGGTATTTAGTAGAGATAATAGATGAAAGTACTTGATGCAATAGATTGTATATGAAGAGAATAATAAGAAATTGAAGAGAAGGGAAAGGCAGATGGGAAATCGCACGCCAAGTTTGTTCGTGAAATCTCATGTCGCCTTTAGCTATATATAACTTTAAGAGTTTGGCAATATCGCTCAATAAAGTTATGAAAAGTGCGGCAGTGCAGACTGACGGTACGGTGGGGCAGATGAGTCTTTGTTTTCTCTTCATGCTCTATATATAATATGGTGGAAGTCTTGGATTATGAGTAAGGGGAGGGATGGAAGGGAGTCTGTGTTTGTTAACTATATTGTTTGGCAATTTACAAATTCAATAAGTTATAGGCTCATAAAACTCAATAACTCATAAGCTAGTACTTTTATATGATAGTTACAAATAACTTACTAAAGTTATATTTTGTTAAATATTTAATCTGTAAAAATATCGCGGCTTATATATGTTAGGTAATTCAAATAATTGTTCGTACCTTTGCAGCCCGAAATAGCATGTTGTATTGTGTCTGTTTCGTAACGGTTTGATAATAAACAAAATATATATAATTAAAAAGTAAAATTATGCCTACTATTTCACAATTGGTAAGAAAAGGCAGAAAGGACATCGTAGACAAGAGCAAGTCTCCGGCTTTGGACAATTGTCCTCAGCGCCGTGGCGTTTGTGTTCGTGTTTACACTACAACTCCTAAGAAGCCTAATTCGGCAATGCGTAAGGTTGCCCGTGTACGTTTGACAAACTCTAAGGAAGTGAACTCTTACATCCCCGGAGAAGGTCATAACTTGCAGGAGCACAGTATTGTGTTGGTACGCGGTGGTCGTGTAAAAGACCTCCCTGGTGTTCGTTATCACATCGTACGTGGTACTCTTGATACCGCAGGTGTAGCTAACCGTACCCAGCGTCGCTCTAAGTATGGAGCTAAGCGTCCTAAGGCAGCTAAAAAGTAATAAGTTGTAAAAGACATTGCGAGTAGGCTTGGTGCTAGTGTTTTTGCTAGCCTTCTTGTCTACTTGTTATTTAAAGAAAAATCGTTTTGCTGGAGAATTGTTAACGACAGGTTGAGTAAATGTCCGAGTGAGGATGTTGAAGAAGACAGAAGTACAGCCCCAAGCAGAATTTTATTTTAAAAACAAAAATGAGAAAAGCAAAACCAAAGAAGCGTGTGATCTTACCAGATCCAGTCTTCAATGACCAAAAGGTCTCTAAATTCGTGAATCATTTGATGTATGATGGTAAGAAGAATACATCTTATGAAATTTTCTACAAAGCTCTTGATGTGGTAACAGAGAAGATGGCTAAGGAAGAAAAGTCAGCTCTTGAAATCTGGAAGCAAGCTCTTGATAACATTACTCCTCAGGTAGAGGTAAAGAGTCGCCGTATCGGTGGTGCTACATTCCAGGTACCTACAGAAATTCGTCCCGATCGTAAAGAGAGTATTTCTATGAAGAATCTAATCCTCTTTGCTCGTAAGCGTGGTGGTAAGACGATGGCAGAGAAACTCGCTGCTGAGATTGCAGATGCTTACAACAATCAGGGTGGTGCTTATAAGCGTAAGGAAGATATGCATCGTATGGCTGAGGCTAACCGTGCATTTGCTCACTTCAGATTCTAATCATATTAATCAGGAAAAGAAAAAATGGCAAATCGCGATTTACATTTGACTCGTAATATCGGTATTATGGCTCACATTGATGCCGGTAAGACAACAACATCAGAGCGTATCCTTTTCTACACAGGAAAGACTCACAAGATTGGTGAGGTACATGATGGTGCTGCAACCATGGACTGGATGGCTCAGGAGCAGGAGCGTGGTATCACTATTACATCTGCTGCTACTACTTGTAACTGGAATTACAATGGTAAGTCATTCAAGATAAACCTGATTGATACTCCGGGACACGTTGACTTTACAGCAGAGGTTGAGCGTTCACTTCGTGTGCTTGATGGTGCTGTGGCTACATATTCTGCAGCTGATGGTGTTCAGCCTCAGTCTGAAACTGTATGGCGTCAGGCAGATAAGTACAATGTGCCTCGTCTCGGTTACGTAAACAAGATGGATCGTTCTGGTGCAGACTTCTTTGAGACTGTTCAGCAGATGAAGGATATCTTGGGTGCTAATCCATGTCCTGTTCAGATTCCTATTGGAGCTGAGGAAAACTTTAAGGGTGTTGTGGACTTGATCAAGATGAAGGCTATTCTGTGGCATGATGAGACCATGGGTGCTGAATATTCTTTGGAAGAAATTCCTACAGACCTCGTAGATGAAGCTAATGAGTGGAGAGAGAAGATGGTAGAAAGTGCTGCCAACTTTGACGACGAGCTGATGGAACTTTATCTTGAGGGTAAGGATATTCCTGAAGAGATGTTGATGAAGGCTATCCGCAAGGGTACTATCTCTATGGAGTTGACTCCGATGGTGCTCGGTTCTTCTTATAAGAATAAGGGTGTTCAGCCTTTGCTCGATTATGTTTGTGCTTTCCTTCCTTCACCACTGGATACAGAGAATATCGTTGGTACCAATCCTGATACTGATGAAGAAGAAGATCGTAAGCCTTCGGATGACGCTCCTACTTCTGCACTCGCATTTAAGATTGCTACTGATCCGTTTATGGGGCGTTTGGTATTCTTCCGCGTTTACTCTGGTAAGGTTGCAGCCGGTTCTTATGTTTATAACCCACGTTCGGGTAAGAAAGAGCGTATCAGCCGTCTGTTCCAGATGAACTCTAAGCAGGAGATTCCAATGGAGTCTATCGATGCTGGTGATATCGGAGCAGGTGTAGGTTTCAAGGATATCCGTACAGGTGATACACTCTGTGATGAGAATCATCCTATCGTATTGGAATCTATGACATTCCCTGATACTGTAATCTCTATTGCCGTAGAACCAAAGAGTCAGGCTGACGTAGCTAAGATGGATAATGGTCTTGCTAAGCTTGCAGAAGAAGACCCAACATTCACAGTACGTACTGACGAACAGAGTGGTCAGACTATTATCTCTGGTATGGGTGAGCTTCACTTGGATATTATTATCGACCGTTTGAAACGTGAGTTTAAGGTAGAATGTAACCAAGGTAAGCCTCAGGTTAACTATAAAGAAGCAATTACCAAACCTGTTACACTTCGCGAGGTTTATAAGAAGCAGAGTGGTGGTCGTGGTAAATTCGCTGACATCATTGTTACAATCGGTCCTAAGGACGAAGACTTTAATGAGGGCGATTTGCAGTTTGTTAACGAGGTGAAAGGTGGTAACGTTCCTAAGGAATTCATCCCCTCAGTACAGAAGGGTTTCCAAGATTCATTGAAGAATGGTGTACTTGGTGGTTATCCTATGACAGGTTTGAAGGTTACTTTGACCGATGGTAGCTTCCACCCGGTAGACTCAGACCAATTGTCGTTTGAACTTGCTGCACACAACGCATTCAAGAACGGATGTCCTAAGGCAGGCCCTGTTTTGATGGAGCCTATCATGAAGGTAGAAGTTGTAACTCCGGAAGAGAACATGGGTGATGTCATTGGTGACTTGAATAAGCGTCGTGGTATGGTTCAAGGTATGGATGAGGCTCGTAGCGGTGCTCGTATCGTAAAAGCTATGGTTCCTCTAGCAGAGATGTTCGGCTATGTAACAACTTTGCGTACCATCACTTCTGGTCGTGCTACTAGCTCTATGGAGTATGATCATCATGCAGCTCTTTCTTCAAGCATTGCTAAGGCTGTACTTGAGGAAAGTCACGGACACGCAGAACTTCTGTAATAAATAGAATAGGTGAGGAGAGACGTTGCTTAGCGAATGACTCTTAAGCAATGTATCTCTCTTCCTAATAATAACAACAATTATCATTTAAAGAAATGAGTCAGAAAATCAGAATTAAGCTGAAGTCTTACGACCACATGTTGGTAGACAAGTCAGCAGAGAAGATTGTTAAGGCCGTTAAGGCTACCGGTGCTATCGTGAGTGGTCCTATTCCATTGCCAACACGCAAGCGTATCTATACTGTAAACCGTAGTACTTTCGTTAATAAGAAAGCTCGTGAACAGTTCCAATTACAGGACTTTAAGCGTCTTATCGATATCTATAGCTCTACAGCTAAAACTGTTGATGCTTTGATGAAACTTGAGTTGCCTAGTGGTGTAGAAGTAGAGATTAAGGTATAAGAAAGGTTGACAGGCTGGGATGTAGCTGGATGATTTGTCGATAATTCGAGAGATAAAGGTTCTCCTAAGTCTACAAACTCATAAATCATTTTAAAATAAAAATTGAAATGCCAGGATTAATTGGAAGAAAAATCGGAATGACATCCGTTTTCAGTGTCGACGGTAAGAATGTACCGTGCACTGTTATCGAAGCTGGTCCTTGTGTTGTAACCCAGGTTAAGACCGTAGAAAAAGATGGTTACAAGGCTGTTCAGTTAGGTTTCGCAGAAGCTAAGGAGTCTCGTACTTCTCAGCCTATGAAAGGAATCTTTAAGAAAGCTGGCACAACACCGAAGAAGCACTTGGCCGAGTTCAAGTTTGACGAGGAATACAACCTCGGCGACACCATTACGGTTGAACTGTTCAACGGAGCAGAATTCGTTGACGTGGTCGGTACATCTAAAGGTAAAGGTTTCCAGGGAGTTGTTAAACGCCATGGATTTGGTGGTGTAGGCCAGAGTACTCACGGTCAGGATGACCGCGCTCGTAAGCCGGGTTCTATTGGTGCTTGTTCTTACCCTGCAAAGGTATTTAAGGGTATGCGCATGGGCGGCCAAATGGGAGGCGACAGAGTTACTACTCAGAACCTCAAAGTGTTAAAGGTAATTCCAGAGCAGAATCTTATCATTGTAAAAGGTTCATTCGCTGGATGCAAAGGTTCAACCGTATTAATAGAGAAATAATGGAAGTTAGCGTATTAAATATCAATGGTCAGGAGACCGGGAGAAAGGTTACGTTAAACGAATCTATCTTCGGAATTGAACCTAACGATCACGTGCTTTATCTTGATGTAAAGCAGTATCTCGCTAATCAGCGTCAGGGTACCGCTAAGTCGAAAGAGAGAAGTGAAGTTAGTGGTTCTACCCGTAAGTTGGGACGTCAGAAAGGTGGTGGCGGTGCTCGTCGCGGTGATATCAACTCACCTGTACTTGTTGGTGGTGGTCGTGTATTCGGTCCTAAGCCACGTGACTATCGTTTCAAATTGAACAAGCAAGTAAAGGCTCTTGCTCGTAAATCTGCTTTGTCTTACAAGGCTCAAGATAATGCGATTGTTGTTGTTGAGGACTTCAATTTTGATGCTCCAAAGACAAAAGATTTCGTAAACTTTGCTAAAAATATCAAAGTTGACGGTAAGAAGACACTCGTTCTTTTGCCAGAAGTAGATAAAAATGTATATTTGTCAGCTCGTAACTTGCAGCGTTCTGAAGTTATGCTCGCGTCTACACTCAATGCCTATAAAGTTTTGAATGCAGATGTTGTAGTCATTACTGAGAATTCACTGAAGACCATCGACGAGATCTTAACAAAGTAATCAAGGAGAAGTAAATTATGGCATTTATTGTAAAACCTCTGGTCACCGAGAAGATGACCAAAATTACAGAGAAGCGTCCGAACCGTTTCGGTTTTATCGTGCGCCCTGAGGCAAACAAGCTCCAAATCAAGAACGAGGTCGAAGGTCAGTACAATGTGAAAGTAGTGGATGTGAATACCGCTCGTTATGCTGGTAAGCGCCAAAGTCGTTATACCAAGGCCGGTCTTGTGAAAGGACAGAAGAACGCATTCAAGAAGGCAGTCGTTACGTTGAAAGAAGGCGACACAATTGATTTTTACAGCAATATTTAAATAAAAAATGGCAGTACGTAAATTAAAGCCCGTTACTCCGGGTCAAAGACACAAAGTTATTGGCACGTTCGAGGATATTACTGCATCCGTGCCAGAGAAGTCTCTCGTTTACGGTAAGCGTTCTACCGGTGGTCGAAACAACACCGGTAAGATGACCGTACGCTACATTGGCGGTGGCCATAAGCGTAAGTATCGTTTGATCGATTTCAAGCGAGAGAAAGATGGTGTTCCAGCTGTAGTAAAGACAATCGAATACGATCCGAACCGTTCGGCTCGTATCGCTTTGTTGTACTATGCTGATGGTGAAAAACGTTACATTATTGCTCCCAATGGACTGCAAGTGGGTACAACCTTGATGTCAGGTGCAGAAGCTGCTCCTGAGGTTGGTAACTCTCTGCCTTTGGCAAACATCCCCGTGGGTACTGTAATTCATAATATTGAGTTACGTCCGGGTCAGGGTGCTTTGCTCGTTCGTTCGGCTGGTAATTTTGCTCAGTTGACTTCTCGTGAGGGTAGTTATTGTGTAATCAAGCTCCCTTCTGGAGAGACTCGTAAAGTCCTCTCTGCTTGTAAGGCTACTGTAGGTAGTGTAGGTAACTCCGATCACGCATTGGAGCAGTCTGGTAAGGCTGGGCGCTCACGCTGGTTGGGTCGTCGTCCTCACAACCGTGGTGTTGTTATGAACCCTGTTGATCACCCAATGGGTGGTGGTGAAGGTCGCCAGAGTGGTGGTCACCCACGTTCACGTAAGGGCTTGTACGCTAAGGGTCTCAAGACTCGTGCACCTAAGAAGCTCTCTAACAAGTATATTATTGAAAGGGCTAATAAATAATTAAGTTAACTAAGAGTAAATTATGAGTCGTTCATTAAAAAAAGGTCCATATATCAACGTATCACTCGAGAAGAAAATTCTCGCCATGAATGAGAGTGGTAAAAAGAATGTCGTAAAGACATGGGCCAGAGCATCAATGATTTCCCCCGATTTCGTGGGACACACTGTTGCAGTTCATAACGGAAACAAATTTATCCCTGTTTACATTACTGAGAACATGGTAGGACACAAGCTCGGCGAATTTTCTCCGACACGTCGCTTCGGTGGTCACTCAGGTAACAACAAGAAGTAAGCGGGTTTAATCCATTTAAAAATTAGAAATAATAATGGGAGCAAGAAAACATATAGCAGCTGAAAGAAATAAAGAAGCTCGCAAAAATCTGTACTTCGCTAAGCTCAATGGCGTCCCCTCATCTCCCCGAAAGATGCGCTACGTGGTAGACATGGTTCGTGGTATGGAAGTGAATCGCGCCCTCGGAGTACTGAAGTTCTCTAAAAAGCAGGCTGCTGCAGACATTGAGAAATTGCTGCGCTCAGCTATCGCTAACTGGGAGACTAAGAATGACCGCAAGGCTGAAGACGGTGAACTCTATATCAGCAAAATCTTCGTAGATGAAGGTGTTACTATGAAGCGTATGCGCCCTGCACCTCAGGGTCGTGGTTATAGAATCCGCAAGCGCTCTAATCACGTGACATTGTTTGTTGATGCCAAAACTAACGACGAAAAATAATAAATAGAATGGGACAGAAAGTTAATCCAATAAGCAACCGTCTTGGTATTATCCGTGGTTGGGAATCAAATTGGTTTGGTGGCAAGGACTTCGGAGACAGCCTCGTAGAGGATATGAAAATCCGTAAGTATCTGAACGAGCGCTTGGCTAAAGCTAGCCTTTCTCGTATTGTCATTGAACGTACTTTGAAGCTCGTCACCATCACTATTTGTACTGCTCGTCCGGGTATCGTCATCGGTAAGGGTGGACAGGATGTAGACAAGCTCAAAGAGGAGTTGAAGAAACTTTATAAGAAAGATATTCAAATCAACATCTTTGAGGTTAAGAAACCTGAGTTGGACGCTAACATTGTAGGTTACAACATCGCTCGTCAAGTAGAGGGAAAGATTTCTTATCGTCGTGCCATCAAGATGGCAGTTCAAAATACAATGCGCGCTGGTGCAGAAGGTATTAAAGTTCAAATTACTGGTCGTCTGAACGGAGCTGAAATGGCTCGTAAGGAAATGTTTAAGGAAGGACGTACTCCACTCCATACATTCCGTGCAGACATCGATTATTGTCAGACCGAGGCGCTCACAAAGGTGGGTCTGCTGGGTATAAAGGTTTGGATTTGCCGTGGAGAAGTTTACGGAAAGAAAGACTTGACACCTAACTTCACACAGGAGAAGCAGAGTGCTGGCCGTCAGAATGGTGGCGCTCGTCAGGGTGGTCGCGGTAATCGCAAGAGAAACAATAACCGTTAAAAGTAGAAGCTATCATGTTACAGCCAAAAAGAGTAAAATATAGAAGGCCTCAAGATGGACGTGGCAATAAAGGCAACGCCCACAGAGGGACACAACTGGCTTTCGGTTCTTTTGGTATCAAGACTCTTGAACCAAAATGGATAGATAGCCGTCAGATAGAAGCTGCTCGTGTAGCCTTGAACCGCTACATGAATCGTCAGGGGCAGGTTTGGATTCGTATTTTCCCGGACAAGCCTATTACTCGTAAGCCTGCTGATGTCCGTATGGGTAAAGGTAAAGGTGATCCAGCAGGATGGGTAGCACCGGTAACTCCCGGTCGCATCCTCTTCGAAGTTGAAGGTGTAAGTTTTGACATTGCCAAAGAGGCTCTTCGTCTTGCTGCACAGAAACTACCTGTGAAGACTAAGTTTATTGTTAGACGTGATTACGATAAAAACGCTTAAGCTATGAAGATTAAAGAAGTAAGAGAACTCGAAACCAAGGAATTGGTTGAGAAATTGGAAGCTACCCGTGCCAAGCTTCAGCAGATGAAGTTGAATCATGCGATTGCTCCTCTTGAAAATCCATCACAGATTAAGGTTGCTCGTCGTGATATCGCGCGTATTGAGACCGAACTTCATCAGAGAGAACTTAATAAATAACAATGGTCCAGATGGAAACAAGAAATTTAAGAAAAGTAAGACAGGGTGTCGTTGTCAGCAACAAAATGGATAAAACCATTGTTATCGCTGCTAAGTTCAAGGAGAAGCACCCGATATATGGTAAGTTTGTCCAGAAGACAAAGAAATACCATGCTCATGATGAAAAGAACGAGGCCAATGTAGGCGATACCGTACTCATCATGGAAACTCGTCCTTTGTCAAGAACAAAGAGATGGAGATTAGTACAAATTGTTGAAAAAGCTAAGTAATTATGATACAAGCAGAATCAAGACTTACAGTATGTGATAACAGCGGTGCACGTGAGGCTCTTTGCATCCGTGTTCTCGGTGGTACCGGCCGTCGTTATGCAAGTGTTGGTGACGTGATTGTCGTTTCTGTCAAGAACGTTATCCCATCAAGTGATTTGAAAAAGGGTGCAGTATCTAAGGCTTTGATCGTACGCACAAAGAAGGAGATTCGTCGTGCCGACGGTTCTTATATTCGTTTTGACGATAATGCATGCGTGCTTTTGAACAACGCCGGTGAACTCCGCGGTAGCCGTATCTTTGGTCCGGTAGCTCGTGAGTTGCGTGCAGTGAATATGAAAGTGGTTTCTTTGGCACCTGAAGTTCTTTAATTTTTAATGAGTAGAGTAATGAATAAATTACATATAAAGAAAGGCGATACCGTTATCGTACTTGCTGGAGATCGCAAGGATAAGGGTAAATCAGGGAAGGTTCTTAAGGTCTTGGTAGACGAGAATCGTGCCATCGTTGAAGGCCGTAATCTTGTTTCTAAGAGCGCGAAGCCTTCAGCAAAAAATCCTCAAGGAGGAATTGTTAAGCAAGAAGCTCCTATCCATATCTCTAATCTGAGCTTGATAGACCCTAAGAGTGGCAAGCCTACTCGTGTTGGTGTTAAGGTTACAGAGGATGGAAAGAAAGTTCGCATCGCTAAAAAGTCAGGGGAGGAAATTAAGTAATGGATACAGCACAGTTAAAGAATGTCTATAAAGAGACTATCGCTCCTGAACTTCAGAAGCAATTCAACTATTCTTCAGCAATGCAGATTCCTGTACTGAAGAAGATTGTTATCAACCAAGGACTTGGCGATGCTACACAAGACAAGAAGATTGTTGACGTAGCTGTCAATGAGATTACTGCAATTACTGGTCAGAAGGCTGTGGCAACATATTCTAAGAAGGATATCGCCAACTTCAAACTTCGTAAGAAGATGCCTATCGGTGTGATGGTAACTCTTCGTCGCGAGCGTATGTATGAGTTCTTGGAGAAGCTTGTTCGCGTCGCTCTTCCTCGTATCCGTGACTTTAAGGGTATTGAGAGCAAGTTTGATGGTCGTGGTAACTATACATTGGGTATCACAGAACAGATTATCTTCCCAGAAATCAACCTCGATGAGATTGATCGTATTCAGGGTATGAATATTACATTCGTGACCTCAGCTAAAACCGATGAGGAGGGCTATGCTCTTCTTAAGGCATTTGGTCTTCCATTCAAGAACGCTAAAAAGGATTAAGCAATATGGCAAAAGAATCAATGAAAGCTCGCGAGGTAAAGCGTGCAAAACTTGTTGCTCGTTATGCTGAAAAGCGCGCAGCTCTGAAAAAGATTATAGCTACTTCTGAGGATTATGCAGAAGCTTATGAGGCAGCTCGTAAGCTTCAGGCTATTCCAAAGAATGCAAACCCTATCCGTCTTCATAACCGTTGCAAGGTGACTGGACGTCCAAAAGGATATATTCGTCAGTTCGGTCTCTCTCGTATTCAGTTCCGTGAGATGGCTTCAGCAGGTTTGATTCCCGGAGTGAAGAAAGCAAGCTGGTAATCCTTAAACGATTTAGTTCGTTCAAAACAAGATTATTTAATATTGTCGGGAAGGTCCCGATCAATTAAACTTTTATATAATATGACAGATCCAATAGCAGATTATCTGACTAGACTCAGAAATGCCATTATGGCTCACCACCGTGTGGTTGAAGTACCTGCGTCTAACTTGAAGAAAGAAATCACAAAGATTCTCTTCGAGAAGGGTTACATCCTGAACTATAAGTTCATAGAGGATGGGCCTCAGGGTTCTATTAAGGTTGCTCTTAAGTACAACCCAACAACAAAAGAGAGCGCTATCAAGAGTTTGAAGCGTGTATCAACTCCTGGTCTCCGTAAATATACGGGATACAAGGATATGCCGAGAGTTATTAACGGATTAGGTATTGCTATCTTATCTACATCCAAAGGTGTTATGACAGACAAAGAGGCTGCTGGTTTGAAAATTGGCGGTGAAGTTCTTTGCTACATTTATTAATTGGAGGATTTTATATGTCAAGAATAGGAAAATTGCCAATTAGTATTCCCGCTGGAGTTACTGTTAATTTCGATGAGAAGACAAATGTAGTATCTGTTAAAGGCCCTAAAGGTGAACTTTCGCAGCAGATTGATCCTTCTATCAAGTTTACAAATGAGAATGGCCAGATAATTTTCGATATTGATGAGAATAGCTCTGTAGATGTTAAGCAGAAACAGGCTTTCCATGGTCTATACCGTTCGTTGGTAAACAACATGATTGTTGGTGTAAGCGAGGGTTACAAGAAAGTTTTGGAACTGGTAGGTGTAGGTTACCGTGTTTCTAACCAAGGCAACTTGATTGAGTTGTCATTGGGTTATACACACCCTATCTTTATTGAATTGCCTTCTGAGGTGAAGGTTGAGACAAAGTCTGAAAGAAACCAGAATCCACTTCTTATTTTGGAAACTTGTGATAAGCAGTTGTTAGGACTTATCTGTGCAAAGATTCGTTCTTTCCGTATGCCTGAACCTTACAAGGGTAAGGGTATCCTTTTCCAAGGCGAGGTTATTCGCAGAAAGTCTGGTAAGACAGCTTCAGCTAAGTAATTTTAATTATTTACGATTATGACAACAAAGAAAGTTGAAAGACGAATTAAGATAAAGTTCCGTGTTCGTAAAAGAGTAAACGGAACAGCTGAGCGTCCTCGTCTTAGCGTATTCCGCTCTAACAAGCAAATCTACGCTCAGGTTATTGACGATTTGACAGGTACAACTCTTGCTGCTGCTTCTTCATTAGGTCTTGAGAAAATGGCTAAGTGCGAGCAGGCTGCTAAAGTAGGTGAGCTGGTTGCCGAAAAGGCTAAAGCTGCAGGTATAGAGTCTGTAGTGTTCGACCGTAATGGCTATCTTTATCATGGCCGTGTCAAGGAATTGGCAGATGGTGCACGTAAGGGTGGTCTTAAATTTTAAACGATTATGGCAATGAATAAAGTAAAAGTAAATAGTGACGTAGAATTGAAGGATCATCTGGTTGCTATCAACCGTGTAACCAAGGTTACTAAGGGTGGTCGTACATTCACATTCGCTGCTATCGTCGTTGTTGGTGATGGCAAAGGTGTTATCGGCTGGGGCCTCGGCAAAGCCGGTGAGGTAACTACTGCTATCGCTAAAGGCGTAGAATCTGCAAAGAAGAACCTTGTAAAAGTTCCTGTACTTAATGGAACCGTTCCTCATGAGATTGAGGTCTCATTTGGCGGAGCTCAAGTATTCTTGCGTCCGGCTGCTGCCGGTACAGGAATGGTTGCAGGAGGTGCTATGCGTGCCGTACTGGAATCAGCAGGTGTTACAGATGTTCTTGCAAAATCTAAGGGTTCATCAAATCCTCATAACCTTGTAAAGGCTACAATTCTAGCTTTAAGCCAGATGCGCGATGCCTATACAATTGCAGGTGCACGTGGTATCAGCATGCAAAAGGTGTTTAATGGTTAATAGGAAAGACAATGGCAACAATTAAGATCAAGCAGATTAAAAGTAAGATTGGTTATCCAGTTGACCAGAAGCGTA
Source organism: Prevotella sp. S7 MS 2 (assembly GCF_000762865.1). Lineage (NCBI taxonomy): Bacteria > Pseudomonadati > Bacteroidota > Bacteroidia > Bacteroidales > Prevotellaceae > Prevotella > Prevotella sp. S7 MS 2. Next base: position 22,726 of record NZ_JRPT01000006.1, read on the forward strand.
CCCTCTTGGCTTTAGGACTTCGTAAAATCTCTCAGATTGTAGAGGTTGAAGATACCCCTAGCATCCGTGGTATGATCCGCAAGGTGCATCACCTGGTAACCGTAGTTGAATAATGAATCTTTAATATCGAATCGATTATGAAATTAAATAATTTGAAACCAGCAGAGGGTTCTACTCATTCTCGTCGTCGAATCGGTCGTGGTACCGGTTCTGGACTTGGTGGAACTTCTACCCGTGGTCACAAGGGTGCTAAGGCTCGTTCTGGTTATAAGAGAAAGATTGGTTTCGAAGGTGGTCAGATGCCACTACAGCGTCGTGTTCCGAAGGCTGGTTTCAAGAATATCAACCATAAGGAATATTTGGCAGTGAACTTGTCTACTCTTCAGAAGATTGCTGAGAGCAAGAATCTGGCAAAGATTGGAATCGCAGAACTCAAAGAAGCAGGACTTACCAATGGTAAGGAACTCGTTAAAATTTTGGGTAATGGCGAGTTGAAGGCTAAAATTGAAGTTGAAGCAAATGCTTTCTCTAAGACTGCCGAAGAAGCTATCAAGGCAGTTGGTGGTAACGCAACTATAATCTAACAAATGAAAAAGTTTATTGAGACACTAAAGAACTGTTGGAAGGTGGAGGACTTGCGTCAGCGACTCCTTATCACTCTTCTGTTTACGGCTATCTACCGTTTTGGGTCGTTCGTTGTACTTCCCGGTATCAATCCGGCTATGTTGGACAAACTTCAGTCGCAAACCTCAGGTGGCCTTATGTCACTTTTGGACATGTTCTCTGGTGGAGCATTTTCCAATGCATCTATCTTTGCACTTGGAATCATGCCCTACATCTCAGCTTCTATTGTTATGCAGCTGCTTGCTGTCGCTGTTCCTTATTTCCAGAAGATGCAGCGTGAAGGTGAAAGCGGTCATAAGAAAATTAACTGGTATACACGTGTGCTTACAGTAGCTATCCTGCTATTCCAAGCACCGTCTTACCTGTTGAATCTAAAGATGCAGGCAAGCCAAGCTTTGGCTTCCGGCATCTCTTGGACCGTCTTTATGATTCCTGCCACAATTATATTGGCAGCAGGCAGTATGTTTATCCTCTGGTTGGGTGAGCGTATCACGGATAAAGGTGTCGGAAACGGTATCTCTTTGATTATTATGCTCGGTATCATTGCACGTTTGCCACAGGCATTCGTACAGGAAATCGGCTCTAGATTCACTGCTATCTCTGGTGGTGGTCTAGTAATGTTCATTGTTGAGCTGTTGATACTGTATTTTGTGGTATGTGCATCTCTTCTGTTGGTTCAAGGAACTCGTAAGGTTCCTGTTCAGTATGCAAAGCGTCTTGTAGGAAACAAACAATATGGTGGTGCTCGTCAGTATATTCCTCTGAAACTTTTCGCAGCTAATGTGATGCCTATCATCTTTGCTCAGGCACTGATGTTCATCCCTTTGGCTATTGTTCAGTATCAGTCTGAAAGTACTTCTTGGGTTATCAGTTCTTTGATGGACAACCACAGCTTGTTGTACAATATCATTTATGTGACTTTAATCATCGCATTTACATATTTCTACACGGCTATTACATTGAATCCAACCCAGATGGCTGAGGATATGAAGCGTAACAATGGATTCATTCCGGGAATCAGACCCGGAAAGGAAACCGCTGATTATATAGACACCATAATGTCTCGTATTACTTTGCCGGGTTCATTATTCATTGCGTTCATTGCCGTCATGCCAGCTCTTGCTGGACTGTTGAATGTTCAGAATGCGTTTTCTCAGTTCTTCGGAGGAACATCATTATTGATTCTTGTCGGTGTGGTTATTGATACGCTACAGCAGATTGAAAGCCACTTGATGATGCGTCACTATGATGGATTGTTGAATTCTGGGCATACGCGCAATAACGGAGGTGTCTCAGCATACTAAGCTGTAAGATGAAGATATCTCTGAAAACGGATGATGAAATAGAACTGATGCGCAAGGCAAACCGACTCGTCGGGGAGACGCTTGCGGAATTAGCAAAACATATCAAGCCGGGTGTAACGACTCTCCATTTGGATAAGATTGCAGAAGAGTTCATTAGAGACCATGGGGCTGTCCCTACGTTCAAGAACTTTCCTAATCCTTATGGAGAGCCTTTTCCCGCCTCTATCTGCACTTCGGTGAATGAGGTTGTTGTTCATGGGATTCCCAATGAGCAAACTATATTGAAAGATGGTGACATTATATCAATAGACTGTGGCACGTTACTTGATGGATACAATGGAGACTCTGCCTATACTTTTTGTGTAGGTGAGGTTGTAGAAGAGACTAAACAATTGCTAAAGATTACAAAGGAGTCTCTTTATTTGGGTATCGAACAAGCAGTTGCTGGGAATAGAGTGGGAGACATTGGATATGCTGTTCAACATTATTGTGAAACCCAAGGATATGGAGTTGTCAGGGAATTGACTGGGCATGGAATTGGAAAGGAAATGCATGAACACCCTTCAATTCCAAACTATGGTTCTCGTGGTTCCGGTATCTTGCTGAAAGCAGGGATGTGTATTGCGATAGAGCCCATGATTACTCAGGGTGATCGACATATAGGGCTGTTGCCCGATCGATGGGGAATTATGACTCTTGATCGTAAGCCGGCAGCTCATTTCGAGCACACAATTGCAATTTGTAAGGGCAAAGCAGAGATTTTATCAACGTTCGAAGATATTGAACATTTTGAAAGAGATTTAAATTAGTTATGGCAAAACAATCCGCTATCGAACAGGACGGAACCATTTTGGAAAGTCTTTCCAATGCAATGTTCCGTGTGGAACTTGAAAACGGGGTTCAGATTATAGCGCATATCTCAGGTAAGATGAGAATGCATTACATTAAAATCCTTCCCGGAGACAAGGTTAAAGTAGAGATGAGTCCCTACGACCTGACAAAGGGCAGAATAGTTTTCAGATACAAGTAATATTTCAAGATATGAAGACAAGAGCATCATTAAAGAAGCGTACACCCGACTGCAAAATCGTTCGTCGTAAAGGTCGTTTGTTCGTTATCAACAAGAAAAACCCTAAGTACAAGTTGCGTCAGGGTTAATGTTAAAGTATTGTAAAAGTAAAAAGATATACAATTTTATCTTTAACTTTGCAAACTCTTTAGCAAGAAATCAGATTTTATTAATTTATTTTTATTCAATTAAGAATGGCAATAAGAATTGTTGGAGTAGATTTGCCCCAGAATAAGCGTGGCGAAATCGCATTGACCTATATCTATGGTATCGGTCGAAGTAGTTCAGCAAAGATATTGGATAAAGCCGGCGTAAGCCGCGACCTGAAGGTCAGCGAATGGACTGATGATCAGGCAGCTAGTATCCGTGAAATTATCGGCGCTGAATTCAAAGTAGAAGGTGATCTCCGTTCTGAGATCCAGATGAATATCAAGCGACTGATGGATATTGGTTGCTATCGTGGAGTTCGTCATCGTAATGGTCTTCCTGTTCGTGGTCAGAGCACCAAGAATAATGCACGTACCCGTAAGGGAAAGAAGAAGACTGTTGCTAACAAGAAGAAAGCTACTAAGTAAAATTTAGTTTTCGGTTCTTTAGTTTTTTTGTCGATTGCTTCATAAGCTAAACTCAAAAACTCAAAAACTTAAAACTCAAAACTAAAAAAGATTATGGCAAAAACAAAAGCAACATCTAAGAAAAGAAATGTAAGAGTTGACGCTATCGGCCAGCTCCATGTGCACAGCTCTTTCAATAATATCATTGTGTCTTTAGCAAATAGCGAGGGTCAGGTTATCTCTTGGTCTTCTGCTGGTAAGATGGGATTCCGTGGCTCAAAGAAGAATACTCCTTATGCTGCTCAGATGGCAGGTGAGGATTGTGCGAAAGTAGCTTTCGATTTGGGTCTACGCAAGGTGAAGGCATACGTTAAAGGTCCGGGTAATGGACGTGAATCAGCTATCCGCGCCGTACATGGTGCAGGTATCGAAGTGACAGAGATTGTCGATGTTACTCCATTACCACACAACGGTTGCCGTCCTCCCAAGCGTCGTAAGGTCTAATCCTTCTTGAGAAGATTGCACTATCACAGATACAATTAAATTATAAGCATATTTTTATTTTATGGCTAGATACATAGGTCCGAAATCTAAGATTGCACGTCGATTTGGTGAACCCATCTTCGGCGCTGACAAAGTTTTGTCCAAGAGAAACTTCCCTCCTGGACAGCATGGCAACAACCGTCGCAGAAAAGTTTCTGAGTACGGTGTCATGTTGGCAGAGAAGCAAAAAGCCAAGTACACTTATGGAGTACTTGAGCGTCAGTTCCGTAATATGTTTGATAAGGCAGCTAAGGCTGAGGGTATTACCGGTGAGGTTCTGCTCCAAAACTTGGAGAGCCGTCTCGACAACGTAGTGTTCCGTTTGGGAATCGCTCCTACTCGTGCTGCTGCACGTCAGTTGGTTGGTCACAAACATATCGTTGTTGACGGTCAGGTAGTAAATATTCCCTCTTACGCTGTAGCACCGGGTCAAGTTATTGGTGTTCGTGAGAAGTCTAAGTCACTCGAAGTTATCGAAGCAGCTCTTGCTGGTTTCAACCACAGCAAATATCCATGGATGGAGTGGGATGATAATACAAAGAGTGGTAAGTTCCTGCACAAGCCGGAGCGTGCTGACATTCCAGAGAATATTAAGGAACAGTTAATCGTTGAGTTGTACTCTAAATAAATCATTAAATTAATGGCGATATTAGCATTTCAAAAACCTGATAAAGTTGTAATGCTGGAGGCTGATGATAAGTTCGGAAAGTTTGAATTCCGTCCTTTAGAGCCGGGCTTCGGAGTTACCATTGGTAACTCTTTGCGCCGCATTCTTCTTTCATCCCTCGAAGGCTATGCTATCAATACCATCCGTATCGCTGGTGTTGAGCATGAGTTCTCTTCGGTACCGGGTGTCAAGGAGGATGTTACCAACATTATCTTGAATTTGAAACAAGTAAGATTCAAGCAAGTAGTAGAAGAATTCGAGAACGAGAAAGTTAGTATCACTGTTGAGAATTCAACCGAGTTCAAGGCAGGAGATATAGGCAAGTATCTGACTGGATTTGAAGTGTTAAACCCTGATTTGGTGATTTGTCATTTAGATGTCAAAGCTTCAATGCAGATAGATCTTACTGTTAACAAGGGGCGTGGCTATGTGCCGGCTGACGAGAATCGTGAGTTCTGTACAGACGTCAACGTCCTTCCTATAGATTCTATCTACACCCCAATTCGTAACGTAAAGTATTCAGTTGAGCCATATCGTGTTGAACAAAAGACCGACTATGATAAACTGGTTATCGAAGTTACAACAGATGGTTCCATATCTCCTAAGGATGCACTGAAAGAGGCCGCTAAGATTTTGATTTACCATTTCATGCTCTTCTCTGATGAGAAGATTACTTTGGAAAATCCTGATCAAGATGGTAACCAAGAGTTCGACGAAGAAGTTCTTCACATGCGCCAGCTTCTCAAGACAAAGTTGATTGATATGAACCTTAGTGTTCGTGCTCTTAACTGCTTGAAAGCAGCTGATGTTGAGACGCTCGGCGACTTGGTACAGTACAACAAGACCGACCTCTTGAAGTTCCGCAACTTTGGTAAGAAATCGCTTTCTGAGCTTGATGATTTGCTCGAAGGTCTGAATCTGTCATTTGGAACCGACATCACAAAGTATAAACTGGATAAGGAATAAAGACAGTTTTGAGTTCTTTAGTTTCTGAGTTGACGAGTAATAAGCTCATAACAGAGCTAGTTGACAAGTTAATAAATAGACTAGAACAATATAATTTCTAAATTCCATCCATCAAAGTAAAAAACAAAAATGAGACATAATAAAAAATTCAACCACCTAGGTCGTACTGCATCTCATCGTGATGCCATGCTCGCAAATATGGCTATCTCTTTGATTATGCACAAAAGAATCACTACGACCCTTGCTAAGGCTAAGGCCTTGAAGAAGTATGTAGAACCCCTTATCACCCGTTCAAAGGATGATAGCACAAACTCTCGTCGTGTAGTTTTCCGCTATTTACAAAATAAGGAAGTTGTGAAGGCATTGTTTGGTGAGGTAGCTGCAAAGGTGGCTGATCGTCCCGGTGGTTATACACGTGTTATCAAGTTGGGTACTCGTCAGGGTGACGCAGCTGAGATTGCTTTCATCGAACTCGTAGACTTCGATGAGAACATGGCAAAAACTCCTGCAGCAGCTAAGAAGACACGTCGTAGTCGCAAGTCTACTGCTACCGCAACAGAGGCTGCTCCTGTAGCAGAAGAAGTTAAGGCAGAGCCTGCAGCAGAAGAAACCAAGACAGCAGAATAATCACACGCTGATTATTACAACAATAAAGCGCTTCCATTCGAAAGAGTGGAGGCGCTTTTTTATTCTATGTCTCATCTCTTTATTTCTTTTTATTGCTGTCCGCTAAAAAAATATGATTCTGGGCTAAGTGCTTAAAGTACAAGGTTCTGCGATTAAATGCAGGTCGTATAGGTAACGATTTAGAAATGAGCGATATGCTTGAAAGTTCATTGCTTTGTATAACCAAAGAACGCTCACTATTTCAGTTGCAAAGGTAACACTTTGCGTGGAAAAGTGAGCGTTATTTCGTGTTTTTCATCTTGCCAGTGAAAGAAAAAAGCAATCTATCTACCTTATAGTGGAAGTCTGATTTTTGAATATTTTCTAGATATTATTGTTATATGGTGCTTTTTTGTTTCTTAGTTATTGATAGTCTGTAACTATTTTGCTTTTAAACATAAAAAAAACATTCGACGATTTGTTGGTATCAATTGAAAATATTATTTTTGCTACGATTGAGTGAGAATAATAGCGGTGGGAATAACCCTCAAAAACGTTTCTTAAGTGAATATTCCCAGCGATGATACAAACCTTTTAATCAAGGAAAGGAGGTCAATACCATCAGAAAGATTCTATGAGCGCATGCGAAAATGCGCTATATCATTGATGAACACTTAGAGCGTCATGTTGTTATTATTAAAGTCTAATTATAATCTAATAATGTAAAACCTAATATACTATGCTTCATTACAAAATCAAAAGGTATGGTTTGTTAGCACTTTGTGCGGCCGGTGTCATTACGCCATTCGGTCAAAACCAAAACAATCTGTTGGCCGGAAACACCCGTGTGGGCGTTCTTCATTCGCAAAATATGCGCTATGAAGTTCGTAAGGGAGCCGATGCCATTCTTGCGAACAATATAGAAAGTGAGAAAATACAGACTCGTTCTGTCAACAATACACAACAAACGAAAAGAATCACCGGTCGCGTGGTCGACTCAAAAGGAGAACCGCTGATAGGGGCAGCTGTCAAAGTGAAAGGCGGAACAGCTGCTGCTGTGACCGATATTGATGGTAATTTTGTCCTAACCGGTGCTCCCGACAATGCTACGCTGGTCATCACTTATGTGGGATATACTGCCAAGACTGTGGTTGCCAAAGCCGGTTCAAATCTGGAAGTGGTTATGGATGAAGATTCACAATCGCTCGAAGAGTTGGTTGTTGTGGGGTATGGTACACAGAAGAAAGCCAATCTGACCGGTGCCGTGGCTCAGGTTAATGGCAAGGTGTTGGCCGATCGCCCCATCACTAATATCGGTCAAGGACTTCAAGGTGTGGTTCCTAATTTGAATATCACGATGAATTCGGGTGGTGCTCCGGGTTCTAGCTCGGCTTTCAACATCCGTGGTACCACGTCATTGAATGGTGGTGGGCCACTCGTATTGGTCGACAATGTTCAGATGGATGCCAATTTGGTAAATCCGGATGACATCGAATCCATTTCAGTATTAAAGGATGCGGCCTCGGCAGCCATCTATGGTGCCCGTGCAGCTTATGGCGTTATCTTGATTACTACCAAGAAAGGACATTCCGGTAAGCCCACAGTTTCATTGAATGCAACGGGCTATTGGCAGAATCCGGCGCGTTCTATGCATAACATTAACTCTGTAGATTTCCTGAAAATGAAAGATCTTGCCAATGAGGGAAACGCCTATTATCCTTCGCAAATCTACAAGTACACCAATGATTATTTCAACGGGAATTACGACTCTCCGGTATTTTTCGATCCCTCTATGGGCGGTGATGCTACTTATAAGTATCAGTATTGCGGTAACACCGACTGGTGGAAAGAACTTTATAAGACTTCTTTCTCACAGATTTATAATGCCAATATCAGTGGTGGTAGCGAGAAGACCACTTATTATATGTCTGTCGGTATGAACGATCAGGGTGGTATTCTCAAGGCAGCCAATGACCAATACAAGAAGTACAACGCCAATATCAATGTGTCTACGCAGGTTACTCCTTGGTTGAATGTATCCGGAAAGATTGCTCATACTTATACCACGGAGTTGCATCCAACCGGTGGTACCACTGCCATGAACTCTACTGCTTACAGTGGATTGTCGGCTTATAGCGGCATGTTGAAGAGCGACTTGAGTCCATTGATGCCGGTTAGGCATCCCGATGGGCACTATGCCGGACAGGGTAGCTATACCAATCCGGTGGCTTTACAGGCTCAAGGTGGTAACGCCAATTACAGGAATAACGACCTTTGGATGACCGGTGCCGTGCGAATCACGCCAATAAAAGGGTTGGTCATTAATGCCGATTATACTTGGAACTACTATGGATATTCTTCTCAAGAGCATGTCAGAAACTTCTACGACTATACGGCTGTTGCCGGAACAGAGAATTATTATCCTTGGACTAATCCAAGTAGTGTCACCTTGGCCAATGAAGACGATTACTACAATGCCTTCAATGCCTTTGCCGAGTATTCTTTCTCATTGCAAGATGTGCATAATTTTAAGGTGATGATGGGTTATAACCAAGAGAAGAAACACACCAGATATCATTATACAGGGCGCGCTAATCTGATTGATGCAGAGAATCCATCGCTTAATTTAGCGACCGGTGACATGCGTATGAGTTCTAAAGAGAGCCAGTGGGCGGTCAATGGTATGTTCACAAGAATCAATTATGACTATCGTGGTCGTTACTTGCTGGAACTCGATGGTCGTTACGATGGTTCCTCTAAATTTGCTAAAGGTAACCGCTACTCTTTCTTCCCCTCGGCATCAGCAGCTTGGCGTGTATCCGAAGAAAAATTCTGGGAACCGCTCCGTAGTTGGTGGGATAATTTGAAGGTTCGCGTTTCCTACGGCTCACTGGGTAACCAAGTGGTCGATGGCGACTTTCCTTATTTGGCTACGTATGGTGTCAATAGCTCTTATGGTATTTTGTTGAACGAGGTTCGCCCGGTTGCTATTACGGCTCCGGGGCTTGTAAGTCCTACCTTCACATGGGAGACTGTCAATCAGATAGATTTCGGTTTCGATGTCAATATGTTCCGTAATCGCTTCAATCTCTCTTTCGATTGGTATCGCCGTAACACCAAAGATATGTTGACCACTGGTCAGGTTCTACCCGCAACTTTGGGTGCTGCCGTTCCTCGTGAGAATGCTGCCGACCTGAAAACTGTGGGTTGGGAACTCTCAGCAGGGTGGCAAGACCAGTTGAAGAATGGCTTGAGTTACCACATCAAGGCTGTTCTTTCCGACTACCAGTCTACCATTACGCGCTTCTCCAATCCTACCGGTTTGATTAGCAATTACTATGTTGGCCACAAGATAGGCGAAATTTGGGGATACGTCTCTAACGGTTTGTTCCAGACAGATGCTGAAGCAGCCTCTCAAGACCAGTCTTACCTCTATGGTGGTAAATGGCAGGCCGGCGACGTGAAGTACGAAGATTTGAACGGCGATAAGAAGATTAATGTGGGTAAGAATACTATCGACGATCCGGGCGACCGTAAGATAATTGGTAATAACACACCTCGTTATGCCTTTGGTATCACAGCCGGTTTGGAGTATAAGGGCTTCGACTTCGATATGTTTTGGCAGGGTATAGGCAAGCGCGACTATGCCGTGGGTGGTTCAGCATTCTGGGGATTCACCGACGAATGGCAGACTCCGCTTACCACCGCACTCGATTATTGGACCAAGGACAATCCGAATGCTTACTTCCCACGTCCAAGTTGGCGTAATGGTGGTAACCGCCAGACAAGTTCACGCTATCTCCAAAATGCCCGTTACGTGCGATTGAAGAATATCGTTCTCGGCTATACGATTCCGCGTACCATCACTTCCAAGGTAGGTATTCAGCGTCTCAGAGTATTTGTTCAGGGCGAGAATTTGCTTACATTCACTCCGTTGATTAAGGCGTTCGATCCCGAAACGTTGAGCAATATGACCTATCCTATCAACAAAAAAATCTCTGTTGGATTGAATCTTACTTTCTAATCTTAAATATCAAATACTGAAATGATGAAACTAAAATATATAATCCTTGTGGCATCAGTCGTTTCGGGAACGATACTGACTTCATGCAACTATACGGACTTATCGCCTATCGACTCGTTCACCGACGAATCTTATTGGCACACGCCCAACGACTTGAAGCTTTATGCCAATGGTCTTTATGGGTACTTGAGTAGTCCTACGGCTACCGGAGATAATACTAGTGACAACTTCGTAACCAATAGTTATGTGGGCTATTTGTTCGATGAATATACGATACCTACCGATGCCAACTCTGGTAATGGATGGTATTGGAATGATATTCGTTCTTGTAACTACTTCTTGAAGCGTTATCATACAGTCACCGGGACAGAAGCCGAAATCAATAAATATGTAGCCGAAGTGAGATTTTTTAGAGCACTTCTCTATTATGATAAGCTGCGTATGTTTGGCGATGTGCCTTGGTACGATGCCGACTTGACGACTACCGACACCGAGCAGTTGTACAAAGCACGCGATAAGGCTGACTTTGTATTGGGCAAGGTGATTGAAGACTTGGAGTTTGCCGTGACCAATTTGCCTGAAGCAGGTAATGAGGAGAAAGGGCGTTTGAATAAAGAAGCAGCCCGTACACAGTTGGCTCGTGTGTGTCTCTACTTTGGTACTTATAAGAAATACCACAAACAGTCGGGCAACCTTACAGCCGAATCGCTTCTCAAGAAAGCTGCCGATGTCACCGATGCTATCATGGCTACCGGTAAATTCGATATTGTTAAGGGAACTGATAATGGCGCCAGACAGTTGGCATTTGAAGGTTATCCGCTGTATTATGGCAACCAGTTTGTACAAGAAGATCTCACAGGTAACAAGGAGGTAATTCTTGCTCGTTATTATGCATCGGGCGTGTTGACTCATGAGACAGGCCGTCAGGTATCGCAAAATGGTATGGGGTTGTCTAAAGATTTCGTGGAATCGTTCTTGATGAAAGACGGTACTCCTATTTATAATAGTGGTTCAGGCTACCAAGGCGACGACGATCAAGAGAAAGAGTTTGCTAATCGCGACCCACGTATCTACCAGATTATCGACAACGTCCATCGTCCGTTTACCGTACAGAATGGTGTCCGTGAATCGCACGTTGGCAACGTTAATTCCAACAGTGGCGTTACGGGTTATCCCTGTGTGAAGTATCGTTCGGCCGATACCAAGCAAGCCGAGGCTCGTAATACGTCTTACGATTGGTTTGTATATCGCTATGCTGAAGTCTTGTTAATCAATGCCGAGGCTAAAGCCGAGCTTGGTACTTGTACCCAAGATGTACTCGACAAGACCGTCAACAAACTTCGCGACCGTGTGGAAATGGCTCATTTGACAGTGAATCCGGTGGCTGATGCCAAACCTGTCGCTTATGGTTATGCCCTGTCTAACCTTCTTTATGAGATTCGTCGCGAGCGCAGAATAGAGTTGGTAGCAGAGGGGCAGCGCCTCGATGACCTCAAGCGTTGGAATGCCATGAAGTTGTTGGAGAATCCCAAGACCATGTTTGGTTTGAAGATAACAGACGCAGTCAAGACTACTTATGCTAAGCAGAATGTGACCTTTGGTGGCGAGAATGGGCGTCCGGTTATTAACTATGATGGTGCTACCTACCTTTATCAGTATGCTTCTTCCAAAGCTCTCGATGACAAGGGACGCAAGTGGACCGATACCGACCGACGTTGGTTCTATCCGATACCGACCAACGAATTGACGCTGAACAAGAATCTGATACAGAATCCGGGTTGGAAATAGAGTGCGGTATATGTATGAATACGAGAGAGCAGGTGACCATGTCCCTGCTCTCTTTTTGTTAGATGACTCCCAATCTCTAGTATCGGGTACGTGCAATTAACGTATTTCTCGCTTCAAACACGCCCCTACTTCTCACTCATAA
>NZ_JRPT01000007.1:0-11245 GCF_000762865.1 Prevotella sp. S7 MS 2
CCCAAAAGGGGAGGGAGATGGTTTTAAGTGGATAAGTAGACGAGTTTTGGTTTTAGTTTGTAAGTCTTTGAGTTGATAAGTCCTTTAATTGTGGGACGGGAAAGGTTCTTTTCTTTCTCCCTCCCCTCTATGGGGAGGGTTGAGGTGGTGCTTCTGTCCTTAATAAAAAAAGGTGTGCCCAAACAGACACACCCTTGTATATACTCATTCTTAAATCTTATCGAGCGCTTGCTTGATGTCATCGAGCAAGTCGTCGGCATCTTCTATACCCACAGAGAGGCGGATGAGGTCGTGAGCGATGCCTGCCTCGCGCAGCTGTTCGTCGGAAAGTTGACGGTGGGTATGACTAGCCGGGTGGAGCACACAGGTGCGGGCGTCGGCCACATGGGTCACGATGGCGATGAGTTGTAGTGAGTCCATGAACTTAATAGCAGTCTCACGGTCGCCTTTCAGACCGAATGCCATAACACCACAAGAACCATTAGGCAGGTATTTCTGGGCTTTGGCATGGTTCGGGTCGGTGGGTAATCCGGCGTAATGTACCCATGCCACACGGTTGTCGGCAGACAAGAATTCGGCTATACGCTGCGCATTGCGACAGTGTTGAGGCATACGTAGATGGAGCGTTTCAAGTCCTAGGTTGAGCAAGAACGAGTTCTGAGGACCGGGGATAGACCCAAGGTCGCGCATCAACTGTGCTACTAGTTTGGTGATATAGCCCATCTTACCGAACGCTTTGGTATAGGTGAGTCCGTGATATGACTCGTCGGGTGTACACAGTCCGGGGAATTTATCGGCATGGGCATCCCAATCGAAGTTGCCACTATCGACTACTACACCGCCCACTTGGGTGGCATGGCCGTCCATATACTTTGTCGTAGAGTGGGTGACGATGTCGCATCCCCATTCAAACGGACGGCAGTTGACGGGCGTAGCAAAGGTATTATCCACTACGAGAGGAACGCCATGAGCATGCGCAACACGTGCAAATTTCTCTATATCCAGCACATTACAGCCGGGATTAGAGATGGTTTCACCGAACATGAGTTTGGTGTTGGGGCGGAAAGCTGCACTCAATTCCTCTTCGGTAGCGTCTTGATTGACGAACGTACATTCGATACCGAGTTTCTTCAGCGTTACTCCAAAGAGGTTGTAGGTGCCACCGTAGATTTCGTTGGAAGCCACTACGTGATCGCCGGCCTCACATATATTGAAGATGGCGAAGAAGTTGGCCGCCTGTCCGCTCGATGTAAGTACAGCACCGATACCACCCTCAAGTGTGGCAATCTTCTTGGCTACGGCATCGTTAGTGGGGTTTTGTAGGCGGCTATAGAAATATCCCTCTTTCTTCAAATCGAAGAGTTGAGCCATTTCTTCAGTGTTGTCGTACTTGAAAGTGGTACTCTGTACGATGGGCAACACGCGTGGCTCACCGTTTTTGGGCTCCCATCCTGCTTGCACGCAGAGGGTAGATGTCTTCAAATTTTTCTTCATAATACAAATGATTTATAATAGTCTCTATCGATGTATGTTGCAAAGTTACAAAACAATTTGAGCCACACAACTAAATACTACCGATTTGTTTGGCATTCCGATAGACTTATGTTATTTTTGTAAACACAATCTATATCAATCAAAAACAATGAAAACCATGATTCAATCTATCCAAACATTGACACTAACCTCAATTCTATTACTAGGTTCCATGAGCTTACAAGCGTGCACTAAAGCCGCTATTGTTCCTGAAGAGAAAGGACAAAAGGGTGATAAAACATTATTTGTGGAGAATTTCGACGGTGTATCCAAGCGACCCGACCCGGCTGTATGGATGCTCTGTAAATACTCAGATACGGTATGGGGGCGCTACTTCGAGCATGCACAGAACTATGAAAACGTGCGTGTGGAGGGCGGTTATCTGAAGTTGAAAGCCGATAAACGCGACGGAATTTACCGCAATGGAGGCATCAGAACCATCAAAGGGTTCCCATGTAATACACGCGTTGAAGTGAAGGCGCGGTTCACTCATCAGGTCAAGGGAGGTTTCCCGGCCATTTGGCAGATGCCAATTAAGGGTAAAAACTGGCCTCAAAGTGGCGAGATAGATATCATGGAATGGATACAAAGCACACCCGGAGAAATCTATCAGACAGTGCATACGTCGTACAATCGAGAGCATTTGGGGCGCACCGGAGCCACCAATACACAGCCTAATCGCAACCTCGACATCACGAAAGACCACGTGTATGCGGTCGAGAGAACCGAGAAAGCACTCATATTCTATCTCGATGGATGTGAGACATGGCGCTATGAGAATCGACAAACTACCGATGAGAAAGGGAATATACAGTATCCGTTTGCCGATTACGACTTCGATATTATCTTGAATTTCTCACTCGGTGGCAAGTTCAAGGGTGAGGAAACGTGGCCCGGTGACATTGATGATGCCGATTTACCCGGTGAGATGTGGATAGACTGGGTGAAAGTTTCAAAACTCTAAATCAAGTTTTAGGTTCGTTTAAAAACAAATCTTGAAGACCGTGAGGCCGTTGCTTTCGGTCTTCAAGGAAAAACTGAAGCCATGACGGGTGAGCACTTCGCGTACGAAGATAAGGCCGATGCCTTGTCCGTTGGGCTTCGATGAATAGAACGGGGTGAAGAGATGCGACTCTGTTTCAGCAGTGATAGGGTCGCCATCATCGCTGATTTCAATGCTGTGTGAAGTGGTTGTAAGAGTTATTGTACCCTTGCCATCTATGCTTTCTATCGCATTTTTGATGATGTTTACAAACAACTGTTCCATCAAGATAGGGTCGGCTTGGAGGATGAGCGGCTCATATTGTCGACGGATGGTGATATCTTGGCAGAGTGTTTCCATCGACCTGAGACAAGTATCTAGATGCTCGCATACATCCATAGACTGTAAAGTGGGTTCTGGAATCTTCACCACATCGGCAAAACGTGTGATGAATCGACTCATGGCATAGCTACGGTCGATACACACGCGCATCAATTCCGCGATGTCGGTATCGGCTTTTAATTCCTCTGAAATACTCTCAAGACTCGACGTAATGCCTGCCACGGTGTTGTTTACCTCGTGGGCTATCATACGGACAACTTGTTTATAAGCCTTGTTCTCGGCCTTTCTCACCTCATCGGTCATCGATTCTATAAGTACGAAAGGATGCTGAAAACCATGGTCGATAAACGAAAGTCGTGCTAAACGGTAGATATGACTGTCGCTCAAATGGAGTGTAACGGTCTCTCCTTCTTGCAAGGTGGCGATGCGTTGGACTAGTTCTTGGTTGGCAAGGAAGTGCCGGGCAGCAGGATTTAGCGACGTGGTGTGGCCCTCGAAGTCCATCTGTACCACGCCCATGGGAGACGCCTCGATGAGCAAATCAAGGAAATGATTCTGCTCACGGACGCGCAATCGGTTCTCTTTCAACTGCTCCATCATGCGGTTGAAGATGTCTATGATGCGGTCGGCATCCTTTTGTCCCACGTGTCGAAGACGCGAATTGAAGTCTTGAGCCGACAGTAAATCCATGCCACTCTCAATGATTCGTCGTGGTTTGACGACGTAACGATGATAAAGACCTGCCAAGATGAGAGCCGTGAGAAGAGCTGTTGCTGCGTAAATCATGCCTTGTTGTATTTTTCTAGTCGGCGGTATAAGGCTTGCCGAGTGATGCCTAAGTGGGCTGCCACACGCGTAATGTTACCACCAAATAGCTGCATAGCCTGTTCGATACGGGCACGCTCGGCATCGGCCAGCGTACCGTTGGATTCTGAAGAGAATATCCTGTCGCCATGTTTCAGCCCCAGTTGGAAATCATTGGCGGTGAGATAGTCTTTGTCACTGATGATAATGGTGCGCTCCACAAGATTCTTCAGTTCTCTGATGTTACCCGAATAATTTTGCTCAGACAGCATATCCATTGCTTCTGGGGCAATGTCTACCGAACGAACTTGGGCTGCAAAATGGTTCACGAGTAATGGTATGTCTTCGCGACGTTCGCTGAGTGAGGGTAGATGGATGGTGATTAAGTTGATACGATAGAACAAATCTTCGCGGAATCTACGCTCGTTGATGCGGCTTGGCAAGTCGGCATTGGTGGCCGACACTACACGTATATCAACCTTACGAGGCCTACTGTCGCCCAATGGTTCGAAAGTTTGGTCTTGCAATACACGCAATAGCTTCACCTGTGAAGCCATGTCCAAGTCGCCTATCTCGTCGAGGAAGATGGTTCCTTTGTCTGCCATTTCGAATCGACCGATGCGATCTGACTGTGCATCGGTGAACGCTCCCTTGCGGTGACCGAACATTTCGCTCTCGAAAAGCGATTGTGATATGCCGCCTAGATTGACTTTGACAAAGGGCTTCTTGGTTCTACTGCTATTGCGATGGATGGCTTCTGCAATGAGTTCCTTACCTGTTCCGCTCTCTCCGGTAATCAATACGGATGCCTGAGTTTTGGCCACTCGCGCCACCATATCAAGACATTCTCTGAGCGCCCGACTCTTTCCGATGATTTCAGGAAAGTCGTTTGGTGCCTCCGTTTGTGGTATGTCGTTCATTTGTAGAGCCGTCTCAATGCGCTGTAATAGACTGGCATTGTTCCAAGGCTTGGTGATAAAGTCGAACGCTCCGGCCCTCATACCTTTCACAGCAAGGTCTATACTGCCCCAAGCTGTCATGAGTATGATCGGGATATGAGGCAAAAACAACTTCACTTGGCGTAATAATGTCAAGCCTTCGTCGCCCGATGTGGAGAGCGAGAAGTTCATATCCATGAGTATCAGTTGCAGTCTTGCCCCTTGACTCCGTATCATATCCATGGCTTCCGTGGCGTTGCTGACGGCCAATGGCGTCATTCCTGCTCGCTTCAGCATGAAATTAAGCGATGAACGTATGGTGATGTCGTCGTCAATTATCAGTATCATAACACAAAGCTATATATTTTCATGGCTTCTCACAAATTATTGCTTCAAAATCAGCATCAATGCTATTGTTTGTCGAGAAATCCCATAATGTGAGGCTACGAAGTTGATAATAGTAGTGCCAAAAGAGGTAAGTCTCGTTGATATATTGTTGTCGTGCCTCGTCTTTTCGGATTTGTGCATCGTTCAAATCAAGCGTGTTAATCTTGCCCATGACAAATGTTTCGATACTCGTTTGGTAACGCCGACGGGCTATACTGTCGGCTTCGACGGCGATAGAGAGCTGTCGTCGCTGGTTGTTGAAGTTTTCTACAAGTAGGAATATGTTCTGGTTGAAGGCTTGTTGTTGCTGACGTAGTCGGCTCTCGGTGACCTTTCGGTTGCTTTCGGCCATGCGTAATGTACCGCGACGCTTCCCCCAATCCAACAGCGGAATGGCCACACCTACTCGCACGATGGCATTATCGCGCAGGTCGCGATAGGCATTTTGCAATCGGTCGTTGGCTATTCCGCTCCATCCCATCGTCACGTTGAGCGATATATCTCGTAGGTTTCCGCGTGCTTGCGCCACCGCATAGTCGGCTTCCAATTGGCTTCTTCGGATACTTTGAACGAATGAATTACGAGTTAAAGCCTTGTCTAAGACGTCGACATAAGCAAGTTGGGGTGTGCCGGTAAGTACTTGTTGGGGTGGTGATACTACTTGTAAATCGGCCGAATCGGGCATATCGAGGAAGGCACGCAGCCTGAACAGGCTACTGTTCTTGCTGCTTTCGGCTCGCGCCAATGTCGCTTCGGCTTTGAGCAAGGATAGTTTTAGTTGCATGACATCGCTCTCGCTGACGTGCCCCATACGCCTTCTTTCGCGGGCAATATCGTATAGTCGCTGTGCATTTTCCTTGTTTTGACGGGCTATATTCACGTTTTCGTTGGCCAAAAGTAGGTCAAAGAAATATTGGATAGTCTTCATGGTGACCTCTTCGGTGGCCGAGATGAAAGCGGCTTTTGCCTCGTTATACTTCACCGGTTCAATGCGTCGGTGCCACTTATGATGGTTTACGCCGAAGAGAGGTTGCTCCAATGTGAGACTCAAAGGTACCGACATGAAGTTCCGATTGTTGGTGTCGTGGATGTAATCGAGCGATGATGTGAGCGATAACCGGCCGCCCGTGAGCCATATATTCTGCTTAATGTTGAGTGCACTCGCTAGCGATGTGGTCTCATTGCGCACATACTTATATGTTCCGTCGGCCTGTTGATAGGCGCTATAGCTTTGGTTGAACTGCGGAAGAGTGCCCACCAATGACAACTCCGGAAGCATATCGGCTCGGTAAGCACGATACTCCCAATAGGCAGCAAGCAACGAATTGCGAGCCACAGCAGCATCCAAGCTCTGCCGACGAGCCATGGCGATGGCGTCGGGGAGCGATAGTTGCAGCGTATCGGCGGCCGCAACGTACTGGCAAATGGTTGTCAAGAGCAGTAAAAACAATCGTCTCATAGTTCTCGAAGGGCTTCTGATGGTAATTCACGCGCGGCTTTTCTCACAGGAATCAAGGTGGCTAAAGTACTGATAAGTACTAAGATGACGTAGGTGATGAGCGTTGTTATACAAAGCAACCGGATGGGGTGATACATCAAATACGAGTAGTATTCTGCCAAAGATTCTTGTCTTGGACTGATATGGAACATTCCCATGGGTTGTAAGATGCTTATTGCTGCCACCCAAGCAAGACAGAATGCGAGTGTTGTGAGCATGGTAGACTCCAGTAAGTATTGCTTCATGATGCTGCGAGTGTCGGCTCCCATCGCCTTTTGTACGCCTATTTCGTCGCGTCGGTCGGCTGTTCTTAACCAGAAAGTTCCTAATATTCCAAGGAATATACAAGCCAAAAGGAAAAGCATAAAGATGCCGGCTATGCGTACAGCACTCATCAAACCGTATACTTCTAACTGGTCTTTCTGTCGTTCGATATCGTTTTTGAGCGATACGGAATAGATATTTCCGGTGCGTAATTTGGGGACAACGGTGGTTTGAAACCATTGTTTGAATGTCTCCACATCGGTATCCTCACGCAGTCGCAACGCAATATTAGTCTTGTCCCATTGGTCTTTCATATCGAAGTTGAGATTCCGGAACACCAGCAGGTTACCGTCGTTCACTTGCATAGTCTGCATGCTGACGTCGTCGAATACCCCAGCAATGGTATAAGCTGTATGTGCATCATCGCTGTATAGTATCTTCTTGCCGATGGCATTGCGTCCGGAGAAGTAGGTTTCAGCAATGTATTTGGAAATATAGACCGTGTGCGGCGAAGTGATACCATGCTCTCCCGGCTTTAACAGATGGATGGGGCGACCCGTATAGGCATCGCGAAACCGATAGAGATGGAGTTGATCTCCACCTGCCATAGGGACGATATGGAAGAATCGTGCAGGTATTTTTCTAGCAGTATCGCCTTGTACCAAGAATTGACTTACAGTTAAATTATTTCCGTAAGGAGTCGATTCTCCCGTGCCAATTACGCATTCTTCCACGTCTTGATGCTTTTGAATGAGCTGTAAAGCGTGGCGTAGCTCCTGCTCATATACACTGTCATTAGCGCATGTTTCTTTCCATCCTTCATCTTGATTGGTGTACCTATTTAACTCCACGGTATATAGATGGCGACTGTCATAGCCCTTGTCCGATTGAAACGCTGGCCATTGGAATAAGCCAAAATAAACAATAAAGAAAAGGAAGAAAGCCACAAGTGCCAGTTCAATAAACAGCCAACTGTTTTTACTACGTTGATTCCAAAGGGTTTTAAAGATAATTCTTAGCATACGGTTTTACTTTTTAAGGTTCAACGAATCTACAATATTGCGACGCAAAGAGAGGCATCCGGGGACCACGGCTGCCAATATGTTGACTGTCAAGCATACCAAGATAGTGAACAATATAATCCATGAATTGAACAGCATTTCAATAGTGATGATGGGATCGTCGCCTGTTTGGGTGAGCATCGACCGTAAGGCCGAGGCATTGGAAACCACAAGTACATAGGCCAACAAGAGGCCGATGAGCGACCCGATAGCTGTGAGTAGCACGTTCTCTACCATCACTTGCCACAGCAATGTGGACCTTCGCGCACCGAAAGCCTTTCGTATGCCCATTTCGGGAAGGCGTTTTTCCATACGACTGGAGATGAGACTGCTCAGGTTAAGCGACGGAATGACAAGTAGTCCGACTACTAATATTCCCAAAAGAATCAATGTTGCATAGTTGAATTCGTCTCCCGTCATCTCAAAATTGGCCGATTCTGCCAACATTCTTAAGTCGACTTGAAATTCTTTTTGAGAGGTATTCAAGCGTTTGAAGAAGTCGGCAATGGATTGTTGGGCTTGCTTTTTATCGCTCGTCAGTAGGTAGACATCCCATGTACCAAATAGTTTTTCGCTTGCTTTCGTGGCTTTGTTTTGGAGCATCTGTGGCGAAGCTGGCAGCCAAACTTCAGCATACGGTTCGCTAACAAAGGCCGATACGTCGGCTACTACGCCTGCTACGCGGCGCAACATGCCATTGAAGAGTATCTGTCGGCCGGCAATTTCGCTCGCTCCAAACATGCGTTTAGCCAGTGATTCACTGATAACAATGTCGCTTGATGCCCTGAGTATGTCGGCTTCTCCATAGGCTTTACCACTCAAGAACTTGAATTTGAACACGTCCCAAAAGCCTGCATCGGTGTAGACATAGGTTGCCGTGGTGGCTTGTAGATTGTTGGGAAGACTGAGTTGCCCTTTGTTCGGCTTGGTCTTGGTACCTATATAGCTCACTCCTTTCAGCGTTTTTAATCGTTCGGCAAGGCTGTAACTGAGTCTCCCCATCTGAACATTACGGTCGGCAAACTCTGCTTTGCCCGGTAATTCTATACGTAGTGAGGTCATCTCCAACATCATATTGCGTTGGTTGTAAGGGTAAAGAGGCGCCACTTTGATATAGGTTAAGATGATGACCGACATGGTTAACATCACCGAAAGAGCCGTTCCCACGATGTAAATAGTAGAGAATAGCTTATGTTGCCCTATCATTGTTCGGGCCTGACGAAGGTATATATTCATTGTCTTTTGATTTTTAATACGTTGTTTTTATACTGACCCATATCGCTCGTCACGACGGTCTCGCCCTTTTGGAGTCCGCTTTTTACTTCGACAAAGTCAAAGTTTCCAACGCCCAACTTTACCTGTCGGGCTACGAGCCTGTTCTTGCTTTCCTTTACGTATAATATATAGTCGCCTGCGCCTCGATAGAAATTACCGTTGGGAAGGCGCAGTGTGGCCGGACGAGTGGAGGTAACTACGAATACATCGGCTACCAATCCGGGACGTAGTTTCATCTTTTTCGGTTGGTTGTTGAGTTCTATCGTGAACTGTACGACGCCGTTCTGTGCCTGTGGCGTTATACTGCTAATGGTGCCGGTACATATACTTGAAGCTATCTTGATATAGGTTTTACCACCTATCATCAACTGTTCGGCGTAGTCGGCAGCTATCTCGGCGTTGATTTTAAAGTGGTTCATGTCGGCTATGACGGCTACTTGCTGCCCCTGCCCTACCTGTGCTCCCACTTGCGTTTGGATGTAAGTGAGTGTCGCCTTACGCGGAGAACGAATCTGAGCATCTTCCAATGTGCGCTTGTTTTCGGCCATAGTCTTGCCTTGCATGGCCACATCGAGCAGCTGAGCACGCATTTCTGCTTGTTGTATTCGGCGTGTATTAGCCAGTTGATGTTCCTGTTGTTGCAGTTGTAGTCGGGCTACATTGTATTCCATTCGTTTGCGTTCCACGTTGTCACGCGTACTTGAACCGATGCTGTCTAGATGTTGTTCGGCACGCAACTCTGCTTGTAGTCGATTCATTTTCATACGAGCCACGCGTATCTCCATTTCCATATTGGAGAGTGAGGTTTGTTGATTTACACGCAATTGACTAAGCCGTGCCTGTCTCATTTGTGCTTCGTCTTGTGCCCGTTGATACTCGGCTTCGGCCGCATGTAGGTCGAGTAGTAACAGCGGAGTGCCTACTTCTACTTGGTCTCCGGCTCGTTTGTAGACCTCTAAGATACGCGATGAGATGGGCGAATTGATAATTTCTTCGAACATCGGCACCACTTTGCCACCAGCCGTAACGCTTGCTACCACGTCTCCGCGGTCTACTGTAGCGAGTCTCAGCGTACTTTCGGCCACGCCGGGAGTTATCTTTGCGCGAACTATCAGCAGTGCAATGATGAGTAGAATGGATGCTCCACTCACTTTGGCAAGCCTCATCAACAGCCGACGCCGTTTCTGTTGTATGGTAATTTCTCTATCCATGAACTTCCAAATTATATAACCTGCCGGCCGTCGAAGAAGCGAATGGTGCGCGAAGTGTCGCGTGCCTGCTGCTCATTGTGTGTTACCATGACGATGGTAGTGCCGTCTTCGCGATTCAGTCGATGGAGTAGCTCCATGATATCTGCCCCCATCTTCGAGTCGAGATTACCGGTTGGTTCGTCGGCGAGGATGATTTCGGGTGCTCCGATGATGGCTCTTGCGATAGCAACACGCTGACATTGTCCACCGGAGAGTTGTGATGGCAGATGGTGCATGCGATGGGTAAGTTCCACTTTGGCCAACACCTCTTCGGCACGGTGTCTTCTTTCTTTGGCGCTCACGCCTCTATAGAGTAGCGGCATCGACACATTGTCGAGCACATCGAGCGAGTTGATGAGGTGGAACGATTGGAAAACGAAGCCCAATTTACGATTACGGAAGTCGGCCATCTGTCTGTCTCGCATGCCTACTGTGTTTATCCCGTCGATGACGATGCTACCTGTGGTGGGTGTTTCGAGCAGTCCCATAATATTGAGCAAGGTTGATTTGCCACATCCGGATGGACCCATAATACTGAGAAATTCTCCTTTTTCTACTTTGATATTGACGTTTTCCAGTGCTACGGTCTCTATATCGCCGGCACTATATACCTTACTAATGTCTGTGAGTAATATCATATTGTTTATATTATTTTTACTGTTGCGATATGAACAAGATGCATGCCAAAGTTGTAACTCGTTGATAATCAACGCTAGTTGTGTTTTGCTGGTGTACGAAAGCGGACAGTGCGTACGTTGAAAGAGGAGGAAGAGGGAGAAAGAAAAGAACCTTTCCCGTCCTACAACTAAAGAACTTATCAACTCAAAAACTTAGAAACTAAAGCCTAAACTCGTCTACTTATCCACTTAAAACCATCTCCCTCCCCTTTTGGGGAGGGCTGGGGTGGGGCT
>NZ_JRPT01000008.1:0-25452 GCF_000762865.1 Prevotella sp. S7 MS 2
GTCTCGACTTTTCAGCATTTCGGAATAGGCTTGGCAGCAAAGCTGCTGAGCCCTTGCAGTAACCTCACCTCAACCCTCTCTCAAGGAGAGGGAGATGGTTTAAAGTTGACAAGTAGACGAGTTTAGAGTAAGAAGTGAGGAGTTATGAGTGATGAGTAGGGGCGAATTGTATTCGCCCAATAACAGTTTTGATTGAGGGGGAGTACCTAAAGGCATTCAATTTTTGTATCCCTATTAGTCCGCCAGCCGTCATTTCATTCCGGCAAGCGGCTAACGCAGAGGGTAGCCATGTTGTGGCTGGTTGCTGTAGTGAGGAGTTTCTTATCCTCATTACTTGGTATTTTTCCTTAATGTGTATGTCATATATTCTTTGATATGAAGAAATGGTGTTACCTTTGTAGTTCGATTTCCTGTCGGATGAAATCTTTACAGAGGATAAAGATGCTTCTCGGACAGATGAGATGACATAACTATAGAGGTATACAGATTTTATTTTTTCACTCAATAATATTAAGGATAATGAAGAATGAATGGAGAAGTTTCGTAGGACATCAGTGGACAACCGAAGTCAATGTGCGAGATTTTATTCAAAACAATTACACAGGCTTTGACGGAAACGAAGATTTCTTGGCGGCTCCAACGGCTGCTACGGATAAGCTTTGGGGTATTTTGCAGCAGTTACAGAAAGAAGAACGTGCCAAAGGTGGTGTACTTGATATGGAGACTGAAGTCGTTTCGAGTATGACAGCTTATGGTTCGGCTTATATAGACAGCCAATTGAAAGACCTTGAAAAGGTGGTTGGACTTCAGACAGACAAACCTTTGAAGCGTGCTTTCATGCCTTATGGCGGTATTAAGATGGCAGAACAGGCTTGTACCACCTATGGCTATACACCGTCTGAGAAGTTGCATGAAATCTTTACGAAATATTGTAAGACTCATAATGATGGAGTTTTCGATGCGTATACCGACGAGATGAAGTTGGTACGCCACAATCATATTCTTACAGGATTGCCCGATACGTACGGTCGTGGACGCATTGTGGGCGACTATCGCCGTGTAGCTCTGTATGGTGTTGACTTCTTGATAGAAGAGAAGAAGAAAGATTTGAATCTCTGTGGAGACGGTACGATGACCGATAATGTCATTCGTCAGCGCGAAGAAATATCAATGCAGATAAAGGCACTCAAAGAGATGAAGGCTATGGCTGAACTCTATGGGTATGATATTTCACAACCTGCACAGAATGCTCGTGAAGCTGTTCAATGGCTTTATTTCGGTTATCTGGCTGCCATCAAGACGCAGAATGGTGCAGCAATGTCTGTAGGTCGTATTTCAACATTCCTTGATATTTATATTGAGCGCGACTTCCGTGAAGGTACTCTTACCGAAGATGAGGCTCAAGAATTGATAGATCACCTTGTGATGAAGTTCCGCATGGTGAAGTTTGCTCGCATTCCTTCATACAATCAACTATTCAGTGGAGACCCCGTATGGGCTACATTAGAGGTGGCAGGTATGGGTATGGACGGGCGTTCGATGGTGACGAAGAGCGACTTCCGCTTCCTTCACACGCTTGAGAATATGGGACCATCGCCCGAACCTAACCTCACTGTGCTCTATAGTCCGCGTTTACCCGAAGGTTTCAAGAAGTATACAGCTGCTATTTCGGTGAAGACAAGTTCTATTCAGTATGAGAACGACGAGGTGATGCGTCCGGTATGGGGTGACGACTACAGTATTTGTTGTTGCGTATCTGCTACCCAGACCGGTAAGGAAATGCAATTCTTTGGTGCTCGTGCCAACTTGGCTAAATGTCTCACTTATGCAATTAGCGGTGGTGTAGATGCTAGAACACGCGAGCAATGTGGTCCTGCTTTGCGCCCAATAGAGGGTGACGTGGTGACTTACGATGAGTTTATGCCTCGCTTCATGGATATGATGGAATGGTTGGCAGGTGTATATGTGAATACCCTCAACCTCATTCATTATATGCACGATAAATACTTTTATGAGGCAGCGGAGATGGCTCTTATTGATACCGATGTACGTAGAACATTCGCAACAGGTATTGCTGGCTTCAGCCATGTGGTCGATTCTATCAGCGCTATCAAGTATGCCAAGGTCAATATCCTGCGTGATGAGACTGGATTCCCACTCGAATTTAAGACCGAAGGCGACTTCCCCCGTTACGGAAATGATGACGATCGTGCGGATGATATTGCTGTATGGTTGCTCAAGACGTTTATCGGCATGATTAAGAAGCACCATACTTATCGTGAATCCGAACCTACTACCAGTATCCTTACCATTACTTCTAATGTGGTTTATGGTAAGTTTACCAGTAATATGCCGGATGGTCGTCCGGCCGGAACACCCCTTGCGCCTGGTGCAAATCCATCGTATGGTGCCGAGAAGAACGGATTGTTGGCATCGCTCAATTCTGTGGCTAAGTTGCCTTATGAGTATGCGCTCGATGGAATTAGCAATACACAGACTATCAGCCCCGATACATTAGGACACGATGATGAAGAACGCGCTCGTACACTTGTGGGTGTCATGGATGGTTATTTCAGTCGTGGTGCTCATCATCTCAACGTAAATGTATTTGGTGTAGATAAGTTGAAAGATGCCATGGAGCATCCTGAGAAACCTGAATATGCTAATTTTACCATTCGTGTGAGTGGTTATGCCGTGAAATTCATCGACTTAACGCGCGAGCAACAAGAAGATGTGATAGCACGTCAGGCACACGACAAGATGTAAAAACGAGAAAAACTGTAGCTTACTCTATATCAAATGAGGGAGCTATGGTCATATGCTCGGATATGAAAAAGAAACGGAGCGCCTCAACAGCGCTCCGTTTCTAATTGGCAAATAGAGAGGATAAGAAATGGAAAAGAACAAGTTAAATATACAAGAACAGAAAAAATGTATGTCGGCGAATGGCGATTTGCATGGCATTCCGGATGATATGGACAGTCCGAAAGTGGGCTTTCTGCATTCTACCGAGTCGTTTGGTTCGGTAGATGGCCCCGGTATTCGCTTCGTCATCTTCTTACAGGGCTGTCCCATGCGTTGTCGCTATTGTCATAATCCGGACTCTTGGAAAAAAGAAAAGCAGCAGAGCGTTACGGCAGAAGAGTTGCTTGGCCGTGCCGAACGCTACCGAAGTTATTGGGGAAAAGACGGGGGGATTACGGTGAGTGGGGGTGAGGCGTTGCTCCAAACCGATTTTCTGATAGAACTGTTTAGCAAAGCTCATGAGCGAGGTATCAATACATGTCTTGATACTTCTGCCCAACCATTCTCTCGACAGTCGCCCTTTTATGATAAGTTTGTACACCTCATGGAGCATACCGATTTGGTGTTACTCGATATCAAGCATATTGATAGCGAGGCTCATCGTATGTTGACAGGGCATCCTAATGAGAATATTCTTGATGCAGCTCGTTGCCTTTCAGACATGGGTAAGCCTGTATGGATTCGTCATGTATTGGTTCCGGGCATTACCGATGATGAAGATGCACTTCGAAGATTGGCTGCTTTTATTCAAACATTAAGCAATGTGCAGCGTATAGAAGTGTTGCCCTACCATGCATTGGGCATTTATAAATGGGAGAATCTGGGTATTCCCTATAGCTTGAAAGATGTGTCTACGCCTGCGAAAAAGCAGGTAGAGTGGGCTGGGAAGATACTTCGTGGTGAGCAGTAAACGTAGGTTGTGGATGCTTATCGAAGGAAGTCATGAGCCAATCTTATGCTTTCTTGGAAAGCAGATTCCTGCCCTTTAACGGTAATAAACAGGTGGACGCTACCCGGTAATACTTCTCGTCGGGCATCGACGCCTAATTGTTGAATGCGCCTGACGAAGGTTTCCCCTTGAGAACATAGAATATCGCGCTCGGCAGCAACCAATAATAGTTTTGGCAATTGTGCCAGTAATGTGTCTGAAGCCATAGAGGGTGAAACCAACGGATGGCATTCCCGCCCCTTGGCGTAGGCTTGGTTGAATGCTTCCATGATACTTCCGTCTAAGGCAAATCCTTTTTGATAGGCCTTCCACGATGCCGACTGATCGTTCCAAGCAGATATTACGGGATAGAAAAGGAGTAGCGAATGGAGAGGTGATGTTCCTTTTTGCAAGAAGTTTAATGTGGTGGTGAGGGCTAAATTTCCCCCTGCGCTGTCGCCACCGATCGATATTCGGCAACTATCTGCGCCCCATTCAGAGGCTTTCTCTTTTGCCATACGCACCGCATTGATACAGTCTTGCAGTCCGGCAGGGAAGGGATGTTTGGGTGCTAACCTATAGTTGAGAGCCAATACCATCACTTCGCCTTGGGCAACCAGTTGCTGACAAAAGCGAGCACAGCTGTTGATACTGCCGAATGTCCACCCACCACCGTGCAGATAGATGAGGAGTGGGAGCGTCTTTTGTTTCTTGTTACGGGGAGTATATAGACAGAGTGTATTGCTGATGTAAGATGTTATGACCTCATTACATACTTCTGGAACTTGGTTGCGTGAATTTCTAATAGCGGCAAGTGGGGCAGTATTGCCTTCTATGGCTTTACGAATAGCTGCTGTTTGTTTTACTTGTAGTCCTTCAGGCATCTGTTGCAAGAACAAATCGGCTTCTTTCTTGAAATTATATTCAGTAGTGATATTCTTTTGTTGTGCAAAAGATGGGAGGTTGGATATCATTATCAGACAGCTTATAAATAGTAAGATACGTTGCATGATGAAACTGTTTTGAACTTCGGAATGCAAAACTACAATAAAAAGAGAAGCCAGCAAAGCTTTCATATAAATTGCCTGTAAATTTCGTTATTATCTTCTATTTACGTTATCTTTGCCTATGACTAAAGTAACAATTATGAGCGGAGATACCGAGCAAAAGAAGTTTCTGAATAAGTTTTATCTCAAAGATGTGACGTTTGTCAACCTGATGATGCGTCGTATTTATAATGTTCTCATTGTGGCCAATCCCTATGATGCGTTCATGTTGGAGGACGATGGACGCGTAGAAGAGAAGATATACAATGAGTATATGCAGTTGGGATTACGTTATCCGCCTACGTTTACGCAGGTGAGTACGATAGAAGAAGCTTCAAAAGTGCTACAGACAACGAACATAGACTTGGTGATCTGTATGCCGGGTAACGCCGATAATGATGCTTTCACCGTGGCTCATGCCATCAAAGATGAATTCCCCGCTATTCATTGTATCGTACTGACGCCTTTCTCTCACGGTATTACCCGTCGCATGCAGAATGAAGATTTGAGTATCTTTGATTATGTGTTTTGCTGGTTGGGCAATACCAATCTCATCCTTTCTATCATCAAATTGATAGAAGACAAGATGAACATAGAGCACGATATACGCGAGGGTGGGGTGCAGATGATTCTCTTGGTGGAAGACAGTATCCGTTTCTATTCGTCTATTTTGCCCAATCTCTACAATTATATATTGTTGCAGAGCCAGCGGTTCTCTACCGAAGCGTTGAACAAACACACGGCTACGTTGCGTATGCGAGGTCGTCCGAAGGTGGTATTGGCACGAACTTACGAAGAAGCGTTGGCCATGTATGGAAAATATAAGGACAATACGTTGGGCGTTATCAGCGACGTTCGTTTCCCACGAGGCGGTGTGAAGGATGGCGAGGCTGGTCTCTCATTGTTGAGAGAAATCAGAAGCCGTAACGAGTATGTGCCGCTTATCATGGAGAGTTCGGAGTCGGCAAACCGCCAAATGGCTGAGGCTGCAGGCTTCCACTTTGTAGATAAGAATTCGAAGAAGATGAGTATAGACCTCCGTCATTTGATGGAAGAGCACATGGGATTTGGAGATTTCATCTTCCGTAACCCGAAGACACATGAAGAAGTGATGCGTGTGAGCTCGCTCAAGGAACTGCAAGACAACATTTTCAAGATTCCCGATGACTCCATGCTCTACCATGTGAGTCGCAATCACATGAGTCGTTGGCTCTCGGCGCGTGCCATTTTCCCGGTATCGGCGTTCCTTAAGAATATCACTTGGCACGAGTTGCAGGATGTAGAAGCACACCGTCAGATTATATTCGACGCCATTGTGCAGTATCGACACATGAAGAACATCGGTGTGGTAGCCGTGTTCGACCGTATGAAGTTCGACCGTTACGCCCATTTCGCACGTATTGGTGAAGGCTCGTTGGGCGGTAAAGGGCGCGGACTTGCATTCTTGGACAATGTTGTGAAGATGCATCCGGAGTTTAATGCCTACGAGAATATAAAGGTACAGATACCCAAGACGGTGGTATTGTGCACCGATGTGTTCGACCAATTCATGGAGCAGAACAACCTATACCAAATAGCTTTGAGCGATGCAACGGACGAAGTGATACTTCAACACTTCTTGCGAGCGCAGTTGCCCGACTCGTTGATAGCCGATTTCTTCACATTCTTCGAGGCTACGAAACGCCCTATTGCTATTCGTTCGAGTTCGTTGTTGGAGGATAGTCACTATCAACCATTTGCCGGAATCTACAGTACTTACATGATACCTTACTTGGATGACAAGTATGCCATGCTGCATATGTTGGCCGCAGCCATCAAGAGTGTGTATGCATCTGTGTACTATCGCGATTCTAAAGCGTACATGACGGCCACCAGCAACGTGATAGACCAAGAGAAGATGGCCGTGATATTACAGGAAGTAGTGGGAAAACAATACGGTACTCACTATTATCCGAATATCAGTGGAGTGCTGCGTTCGCTCAATTATTATCCCATTGGCGACGAAACGGCCGAAGAAGGAATCGCCTCTTTGGCTCTTGGACTGGGTAAGTATATCGTGGATGGAGGGCAGACTTTACGTGTATCTCCTTATCATCCCGACCAAGTGTTGCAGATGAGTGAATTGGAAATAGCCCTGCGTGAGACGCAGACGCAGTTCTATGCACTTGATATGGCGCACGTAAGCGACGACTTCAATGTAGACGATGGGTTCAATATCAGTCGTCGGAAAGTGAAAGAAGCCGACAAAGATGGCTCGCTTTACCTGATAGCATCGACCTTTGATCCCTACGATCAAGTGATACGTGACGGGCTATATGAGGGTGGACGAAAAATCATTTCGTTTGCCGGTGTATTGCAACAAGGAGTGATTCCGTTTGCCGAAGTGATGCAAATGTCGATGAAGTATGGCTCTGAAGCCATGCGAAGGCCGGTAGAAATAGAGTTCGCCTGCAATATTTCGGAAGATAATGCTGCCGAATTCAACCTGTTACAGGTACGTCCAATCGTCGACGCCAAGCAAATGTTGGATGAGGATGTGTGTGGTATTACCGATGAGGAATGCCTGTTGCGCTCGCATCACTCGTTGGGACATGGTATTTCGGAAGATGTTGTCGACGTGGTATACGTGAAGTACGACGACACGTTCTCGGCCATGAACAATTATTATGTGGCCGACGATATAGAGCGAATCAACCGCAAGTTCCTGACAGAAGGGAAGAACTACATCCTTGTAGGACCCGGTAGGTGGGGTTCAAGCGACCACTATCTAGGCGTACCGGTGAAGTGGCCGCATATCAGTGCAGCCCGTGTTATTGTGGAAGTGGCGCTCAAAGATTATCGGGTAGATCCTAGTCAGGGTACCCATTTCTTCCAAAATCTGACAAGTTTCGGCGTAGGCTATTTTACCATAGATATGAATACAGAGGATGGCGGACTCATTCGGAAGGAGTTATTGGATAGCTTGCCTGCCGTGGAAGAGACGCCGTATGTACGCCATGTACGCTTCGGCCATCCGCTACGCATTCTCATGGACGGTAAGAAACAAGAGGGAGTGGTGTTGAGGTAAGTAACTGTTAATAAGCCTTTTGAAGACAATAAAAAACTAAAGAAACAGACCTTTTATCACAAAATATTTGGAAGCAATTTGTTTTCATATTATCTTTGCATCGTGTTTTTCATGGTATTAGATTTAAGGTTAACAAAGGTTGGGACTCAGCGGAGCCCCTTTTTTTATGCCCTTACGTTTGTATGGCGATTTTCTAGTATCTTATTGGCTTGGTTAGGCTTGTGAATTTCAGCTTTTTTACTTACTTTTGCTGTCAATAATACAATACGGATTGTAGTATGATAATGCTGTGCTTAATCCCTCATCTACACGGATATAATGACCGATTTTGAAAGACTTTATATCACATGGTATGCTCGTGTGAAGAACTTCGCACTTGTCTATGTGAAGCGTGAAGCCGATGCGGAGGATATAGTGCAGGATGTTTTCGCGAGAATATACGAACGTGAAGACTTGTTTAATAAGGATATAAACATCACAAGTTATCTGTTTATATCGGTCAAGCATGCTTGCTTGAATCATTTGCGCGAACGATTGACGGTGTCGGAAGCTTATTCCAAGTATTACGAAACGCAACGACTGGAGATGCAACTCATGTATGACTCGTTGGAACAGTTGGATATGAACTTCTCGGACGAGTCTATAGAGACGATGTTGGAAAATGCCATTAACCATCTACCGGATAAATGTAGGCAGATATTTATCATGAGTAAGCTCAAAGGCACGAAGCAAAAAGCCATCGCACAGGAGTTAGGTGTGTCGGTAAATACGGTGGAAGTGCAGATGAGCATTGCTTATAAGAAGCTACGAGAAGAACTCAAAAACTGCATTCCTTTGTTGGCGTTCCTGTATATGATGCCTTAGAATGGTAGCCTCGTGCCTTAGTTTGAATGTCTTACTCAGATTTCATAACTTGGTAGTCAACGGATTTTGAATTTCACCAATACGCCTTTATGGTCGGTGGGCCATAGTCCTGTGGGAAGCACAAAAGAGTCTTTGGTATCTTCCTTGAGAGCTGTTGAGCGGTAGGCAGACATGTCGGGACCGAATATCTGAGCCGATATGGGCGTCACACCTTTACCTTTATAGTAGATGAAGTCGATGCGTTCGCGCTCGTCGGCCTTTGGTGCCCACGTTAATTGTTCCATCTTTACAGCCGGATTATAGCTTGGATAAGTGAAGCCGGGATGCGTGATGGCACTGGGATAAACCTCGCGATAGGCATCTCGGAAGCCGTTTTTGTAGAGCATGGTAGACACGGTCCAAGGTACGATCATGCCATGATGGTCGTAAAGGTCTTTGGTTTGGGCAGTCCAATCCAAATGAGACGGTTCGTTGAAGTCGCCTCCGAAGACTACACAATGACCTGCTTTGATGTCATGGCGAGCCTCGTTGATAAACGTCTGTACCTCATTGTCACGCCAAGAGAGGTCGTTCAACTTCAAAAGTTCGGCCACCGACTGTGGTCGTTCGCACTCCTTCCATGTGCAACCATCGTATCCGTAAACATTGTAATAAGCACAATCAAGGTAGTCTAAATGTCCTGTATAGACGCTGACCTTGCGCCCTTGCACCTCGGCTGTGAGTTTATAGATGCTCCCATGATCCTTGTTGAGGGTTGAAACGTAAACAGAATCAAGGATAGGATAGCGACTCAAAAGGCCAGAATCGTCTGTGCGGAAAGAATAATAGGTTAGTCCTTTGGCCTTCAAATCGTTGACGAGTCGGCGCGTAAAGTTTACGTTATGGTAGTTACGCACTTCACTCAGCGTGACGAAGTCGGGTTTCAGACGGCACAACTCGTTGACGATGGCATCGTAACCGCCCGGTACCACCGTGCCTTCCTGCCATATATTCCATTGCAATACGGTAATCTCAACATCCTTACGAGCCTGAACGTTGAGGCTCATCAGTACCACTAAAAGGGTAAATAAAATCTTTTTCATTTTGTTATTTCTGCTTTGTAAGTATTAGTTTCATGGTTTATGTCGAAGCAATTGTAACCCTTGCTTCGCAGATAGGATTCGATATGGAGCACGCGTTTCCTAAAGTCGGTATAGGATGACTTGGTTCCCCAAGCTGTTTCGGCAATGGCTAAGAGACGTGGATACATCATGTATTCAACGTGAGAGGGTGTTTCTATATATTCCGCCCATAGGTTTCCTTGTATTCCATCAATGTATTTCTCTACGTTGCTTCCTTTTAGTTCGGCAGGAATAGGGTCGTAAGAATAGACCTTTTCCAAAGGTGAATAACCGCCAAGAGCCTTTGGCTGTGTTTCAGGCTTATCTTGATAATGGTCTAGATAGTAGTATTTAGATGGACATACCACAACATGATGTCCCATTTTGGAGGCTTTGATGCCACCTTTTTCGCCACGCCATGACATGACAAGTGTTTGTGGCGAAAGTGTAGTACCATCGAGAATTTCGTCCCAACCTATCATTCTGCGACCGTGAGCCGTAAGGAAACTGTCGATTCTACTGATGAGATAGCCTTGTATCTGTGCCGTATCGTTCATGTTCATACGATTGTATAGTCCGATACATTTGGGACATTTCTTCCAATAACGCATCGTCGCTTCATCGCCACCGATATGGATTACTTTTGAAGGGAAGACACGCATCACCTCTTGTAAGATGTCGGTAAGGAACTTAAACGTATGCCCATTGCCCACACAAAGGTCGAACCCATCACCTTGTCCGGTACAAGACAGGTCTTTAAACACCTGCATCACCTCGTAGCTATGGCCGGGCATCTCGATTTCAGGGACGATATTGATGTATCGACTGCGTGCATACGCTACGATTTCTTTTAAATCTTTTTGTGTATAATAGCCTCCGTAAGCCCCCGGTGTGTCTTTTTTACAAAACTTACGTCCTTCGTCTATCCACTGGTCGCGACTGCATTGCGTGCGATAAGCCGCCCCGTCGGTGAGTTGTGGATACTTCTTAATCTGCATTCGCCACCCTTCGCAATCGGTAAGATGCAGATGTAAGGTGTTCAATTTGAAGTAGGCTAGAGCGTCAATCTGTTTCTTGATGAAGTCTTTTGACCAAAAATGGCGCGATGTATCAAGCATGAATCCGCGATGAGCAAAGCGCGGGCTGTCGGTTATCTCGGTACATGGAATATGCTTCTGCTGCTCCATTTGGCGTAAAGTCTGTATTGCATAGAATATACCGGATGCTGTGGAAGCCTCTATCCGAATTGTATCGAGCCCCACATTCAGTTTATATCCTTCGGCGCGAAAGGCTCCTTGGGTGAGCCGAAGTACAATGACGCCTTTTGGTTGTGCTTGTGTTGTCTGTTTGGGCGTGCCCATCAACATTGCCACCTGTTCTTTAATGTACTTCGAGTCCTTACCTTTTAAGTTGCTCACTATCTTGTAATGTCTATCGACTGCAAAAGTTCCATTACCTATTTGTTGCTGTACGGGCAATGGCAGTAGCGTCTGTGCATTGAGACCAAGGCAGTAAAAGAGACCGAGATAAAATAGAAACTGTTTCATGTTAGTATATTTATTGTACGGTAGGCGGCTTACTTAAGATGCCACCCTCATTGTATTGCTGATTATTGGGGAGTCCTTGACCTCCTATCCCTTTCTTCATAAGCTGCTTTAGGAGACTGAGATACCGTGTATAAATGTCGCGTGGAAGTGCTTGATGCTGTTTGCAGAGCGATGCTGCCATTCCTACAACCTCGCCCATCATGCCCGTTGTGCGCATGACACGAACCGAACCGAGGGCTATATGTGTCACGCTGATGTCGCGACCAGCCATAAAGAGATTGTCAATATTTCTAGAATATAGGCATCGATAAGGTACGCCATAAGGATAAATTACCTTTTGTTTCGATATGGCTTTATACTCATTGCCGGGGAAATAAATGCCGTTGAGTGAGTCGGGATAATGCAAATCAATACTCCACGTGGTGGTGAACGATGCATCTTCGTGCGAAACATGTTTTATAAGATCTTGTTCACTCAGTACATAGTCGCCTAGTAGACGACGCGACTCGCGTTTTCCGGCAACATAAGCCACCCATCCCAACTGTTCTTTCTCAAACTTTTTTCTCTTTGAATATTGGTTTTTCAGGTAGCTCCAGTTAGAATATACCACCATCAGACCGTAGTCTCTGATTCGTTCAAAGTCGGTTATCTGATTTTTGTTGAGCCCTGTCTCCCATGTCCATTCGCCCTTTTTGATGGGTTCACAACTCTCTTCGGTGAATGAGATACCATAGTTGAATGGGCGGAATGTATTGGTTTTCTTCGTTGGTTGGGCATACCATTGTACCGAAGCCCCCATGGTCATCTCGTCGGCCTGCTTCGGTGCTAATGGCTCTTCGAACTCATTGTAGGCTTCACGTCCCATCTTATAGTCGGCTCCGGCTAAATATCCCACTGTAGCATCGCCCGTACAGTCGGCAAACAGTGGCGCCTTGAAGATCAGTGGTTGCGATGTCTGTGTGTTTAGGGCTATGACACAGGCTATTTTATTACCTTCCATCTGCACCTTGTTCACGTGGTAATTGGTAAAAAGAGAAATGTTTGGTTCACGCTGAACGATGTCCATCTTCTTGTGGTCGGCATAGTTTTCGGCTGGCATGGCATTGCCCTCTTCCGTTGGGCCAAACTCTTTTTGGAGTCCACCGAGGTTTGGAAACTTTCCTGTTTCGATTCTTCCACCTAGATGGACTCGTACTTCTGAACTGTTATTGCCACCCAAGAAGGGGCGATCTTGCACCAAAGCTACTCGCATTCCTAGTCGGGCTGCTGATACAGCCGCGCTGATTCCGGCCACACCACCGCCTACAACAACAAAATCGAATGTTCCTGCCGAAGGGGCAACGCTAGGTAGTTGGAGCAGTCGTTGGCGCATATTGGCTAATGCTAGCGAGTCTTCGGACGGTAAGTTGTTGCCAGTTGTGAGATAGATGGCATCACAGCGACCGTCAAATCCGGTTAGGTCTTTTAGTCGGAGCGTTGCTTTTCCTTTTTTCAGAGTCACCTTACCGGCCTTTTGCCACATCCATTGTGTGCCGATATTTCCAAGTGTTGGCGACAATCTCTTACCATTAATCCATAGCGAGAAAGCCCCTGCACCCTGCCCATGATGCCACGGTGATGTCCAGTTATAGGTTCTAACGAATGCATAGTATGTGCCATCGTGTGGCACGGTGATGTGGGTTGATGCGTCGGCAACAGGCACTCCCATGCCGTGGGCGATGAGATAAGGCGACCCCATTTGGTCCATAAACTGTTGGTCGACCGCCCATCCGCCTTTTACTTCAAAGCTCTCTGCCTCTACAAGTATGTCTGCGGCTAGTGCTGAAGTTGTGACGAGTAGGGGTAATAAAAGGGTTGATAGAATTTTTATCATGCGTATGTATTAGTATAATATGATTTCGTTTTTCTCGGCATTGTGGCTGATATGGAACGGATATACCTTCGAAATAAGCTGTAGAATCGACGTAACACCATCGTGTAGACGGAATTTTCCTGTGTATTCTTGTTTGGCAATATCGTCGTTTTTGATGATGATGTCGACATGGTAATACTGGTGTAGGCGTTCGGCCACTTCTTGTATGCTGGCCGACTTAAACGAGATGATGCCATCGCGCCATAGTATCTCGTCTTGGTCTACGGCTAGAATCTTTTGTTGGTTGCCGGCTATAATGAGTTGCTGATGGGGCGTTAGTATTGTTCCTTGAGCTTCCTTGCTAGGTTGATAGACTCTGACCGAGCCTTCATAGAGGGATACGTCTAGTGTAGTGGGGGTATAGCAACGCACGTTGAATTCCGTACCAAGCGCTTTTACCTGTCTATTGCCTGCTTGAACAATGAATGGATGACTCTCGTCTTTGGCTACATCGAAGTAAGCTTCGCCATGCAGCAAGACGGTTCGTTCGTCCCCAAAGGTCGATGGATAAGTGATAGTAGAACCGGAGTTGACCCATACCGAGGTGCCGTCGGGAAGTGTAATCTGTGCCCGTTGTCCCTCCGGTACATTTAGTTTCTGATAAGCTATGGGTTGCTGAGAACCTATGTGGTATTTGAAGATAGCGGCTGTACCGATGATGCCAAGTATCAATATGGCTGCGTAGCGAAGCAGTTGTCGAGCCAGCAATTTCATGGTATCTCTTTTTTGAGCCTTCTGTCTCTGTAGTAGACTTTCTCTGCCAGCTTCCTCATTGGTGAGATCGGGGTGGAGAGATATCAGTGCTTTCATATTGATAGCACGGGTTAGTTCGGCCTTTAATGTTGTCGACGACTGTGCATCTTGTAACAGCTGTTCGGTATCTTGGCTATTGAGAGTTCCTTCCAAATATTGATTGATGCGTTCATCCATTTGTTCCTGTTTTTATGATATAGACAAGCAAATATAAGAAAACCACTAAACAAAAGAGCTAGAAAATGTATCTAATTTGCTATAATTTACTCTTTTGTGGGTAGATTGGGTGTTTTAGACGAATATAGTTTACCTTAGCGACATGAGATAATTGATACTTTGAGTATTTAAATGAGTCATGAGTTATCTCAAGTGTCCATCTTCTTAAATTGCTGCAAGGCTCTTGCAGTAATGTTGAATGGGCCATGCAGCATTACTGCCAAGTTGAGACAGAAATGTTGCCTAGCCTAGGCAGTAAACACAAAAAAAGAGAGACAGCGTGTCACCACGCCATCTCTCGTGTCTAATATAACCTTAACGTCGTATATTTGAGTTCAAAGAGGCATCGTCGGCAGGGTAAGGTAGGTAGATGCTCTTGTCTCCATTCCATGTCACATTATCAGGAATGAGGACGTTTTCTTTTTCCATTACACCTGTTGTAATTTCGATAGGAGCATTCTTCTTGCGATAGTTGAAGAGCGATTCCAAGCGGTTGAGACGGAACAAGTCTTGACGTCGGCAAACCAAAGCAGGCCAATATCCAGCAATTTCCCAACCATGCTCCTTCACACAAGCTTCGGCAAACTCGTTTCCTGACATGCCTGTTGGGAGATTCTCCAGACCTGCTCTATGCCTAACTTGGTTGATACAGTCGTAAGCTAAAGCGTTGGGAGTACCCTCTGAACGGGCTTGTGATTCGGCATACCACAGCAATACTTCAGCGTAACGAACCAAGCGATGGCGATGGCTATTGGTGCTTTTGCCACCTGCTGGTTTTGTATAGTCATAGTCGGTGAAGCCGGTTCCAGTGAGTAGATTGCAGTACATGGGGTGCTTCTCCTCTACTTCCCACCAGTCTATCAGTTCTGTTTCGCCGTTTCGCCCGTTATTTTTAACTATTTTCGGACTAATGGTGGCGTCTTTACGAGCGCCTGCGGGGAAGTCTTTCCAGAACTTGTATTCGCTCCAACCATCGCCCCATCCACCGAGAGATTCAAACAAATCGCTGACAGCCATCTCGGAATCTTCGTCCCAAACATACGAGCCATTGTAGTTGATACCTACGATGGTCTCGTTGGTATAGTTGTGGCTGGGAGCATAGACCATGTTGTAGCTAGGCTCAAGCATGTATTCATACTTGCCGGCTTTTACTCCGTCGATGACTGCTTTTGCACTGGCGGCCGCTTCTTTGTAATATTCGGTCTTGTTAAGGGGCCATCCTGCCATTCCCATATAGACTGCTGCGAGTACAGATTGTGCTGCTTGCTTGGTGATATAGATATTGGCTCCATTCATCTTCCGGGGTGCTTTGGCGTAAGAGGTGGGCAATATCTCGACACAATCTTTCAAGTCTGCGACAATTTGATTATATATTTCTTCGACCGAAGCAAGAGGACGCGAATAGTCAACTTCACCGCTTAGGTTCATAGGAACGGGGCCAAATACTCTTACAAGTTTGAAGTAGCTCACGGCACGCCAAAACTTTGCTTGTCCGATAGCAATGTTTACTTCCTCTTGAGTAGTCGGAGTTTTCTCTGCATTGTTGATGAGATAGTTGGCAGCCTTAATCACTTTATATCCCGAATTCCATACAGCTGCAGCGCCTTTATTGCCGTCTGTGGGGTGGAAAGCATCTACATCAGCATACGCTTGCTTGTTGCTTCCGGGGTGTGTAGTGATGTCGTCGCCTTGCCAAGCAATGATTAATGGGTTGGTGTTGTTTTGAGAATTCATTACTTGGCGGTACAAAGCGTAGGTGCCCATGTCTAGTTCTTCTTGGGTAGAAAAGAATGTATCGGCAGTCAACCTACCCTTAGGATCTTCGTCAAGGAAGTTTTGGCATGAAGTCATCAGTGCCAAGCAGGCACTTAATCCGGCTATAATATAAGTCTTTTTCATATTGTCTGTGTCTATTAGAAGTTAACTTTCAATCCAAATGTTACGGTTCTTGATAAGGGGTAAGCACCCATATCGATACCATCATTGAGGTCGGTGCTGCCCAATTCAGAACTCATGAATGAGACACCGGCAGGATCCATACCTTTATATTTGGTAATGGTAAACAGGTTTTGAATGCTTAATGAGAGGGTGGCATCGGCAAAACGAAGCACCTTCTTGGGTAGGGCGTACGACAGAGATAGATTGTCCAACCTGAGATAATCGGCGTTCTCCAGCCATTTAGTAGATGCTGCCTCGTAGTCGTTGTCGGTGACTGTGACTGATGGGTATATGGGGTTAGCGCTCTTTCCAAATGAGTTGTAGTAGGCATCACGCAGAGTGATGAATTTAGAGTTGCCATTGAAGGAGGCTGCCGTATAGCGAATGAGGTTTAGACGCTGTACACCTATGGCTCCGGTGAAGAACGCGCTGAGAGTCCAGTTGCGCCACGTGACGGTGTTGTTCCATCCGAAACTGAAGTCGGGAGTAGCTTTGCCGGTCACAATTTTGTCGCCTTCGGAGAGCGTACCGCTGTTATCATAGTCGGCATACGTATCATGTCCATTTGCATCGATGCCTGTCCAGTCGTAAAGGAAAAACGAACCGATGGGGTAACCTACCTTTACGCGCGATACAGCTCCGACCAAACCATAGGCTGGAGTGTTTCCGGCGATGAATGGGATGTTGTCTAATGAAGTGACCTTATTCTTCAAGAAGGTGCCTGTAAAGGCTGAATTCCATGAGAAATCTTTCGATCTGAGGATATCGGCATCAATAGTAAAGTCCAAACCACGGTTGGTTACCTCGCATGCATTGACCCAGTAAGAACCTCCACCGTCGTAGTTGGGCATGTTCTTGCGTAGCAATCCATCTTTCGTAAACTTTACAAAGTAATCGAATGTGAATCTTATGCGACTATCAAGGATACCGAAGTCAAGACCAGCGTTGAATTGATGAGTTTTCTCCCAAGTCAAGTCGGGCGTAGGAACATTGGTTCCAGTCCAGTAACCGGTGTACTTGGAGTCGCCACCAAAAGCGATAGTGGTTTGAGACATTAAGCCTAATGTCTCGTACGGATCAATAGCCTGACTACCTACGATACCATAACTGAGTCGTAGTTTGGCATTCTGGATAACGTTCTGGTGTTGCATGAAATTCTCATTACCAAGTTGCCAAGCCAAAGCAAGAGATGGAAAATAGCCCCATTTCTGATTAGAGAACTTGGAAGAACCGTCGGCACGGAATGTTCCGGTGACCAAGTAGCGATCGTTGTAGTTGTACATCAAACGGCTCACATAAGAAAGAAGCGACCACGAAGAGTAACTGTTGTTGTCTTGACGACTTTTGGCTAGTGTAGAATTCCACCAACCTACGCTCTCTGTTAAGAGATTATCGCCTGAAATTTTCATGAATCTGGTTTTGGAGAATGAAGATTCAAAGACACCGGTAGCTGTGAGAGAATGCAGTCCCCATTGCCCATGATAAGTCAGGTTGTTGGTGGTTTGTAATGCCATTCGTTGGGTATCGGCATTCGACATACCGTTATTGATGTTGACGGAAATCTTCTTTGAGTTGAAA
This sequence comes from Prevotella sp. S7 MS 2, assembly GCF_000762865.1. Taxonomy (NCBI): domain Bacteria; kingdom Pseudomonadati; phylum Bacteroidota; class Bacteroidia; order Bacteroidales; family Prevotellaceae; genus Prevotella; species Prevotella sp. S7 MS 2. The sequence continues at coordinate 17,755 of NZ_JRPT01000008.1, forward strand.
TAATAATATTTATAGTCGTTGTAGTCTACTCCATTAGTAGAGGTGAACGTAAGGTTTGGCAGGATGGTAAACTTTAAATCTACTCGCGCATTGAGAATGTCGCGACGATTTTGCGACCTACTTTCCTTCAAAGTTGCAACAGGATTATACTCTGTAATAGCGCAATAACGGTCGGGATTGTAGCCTCCGTTGGCATCGTATATGTCTGTTACGGGAGAGTAGTTGAGCATAGCCCACAGCACATTGTTTTTAGATGCGGTGAAGTTATGGCTCTTATCAGCACTGTGAGAGAAGTTGATGTCGGTGGTAAGACTTAGCCACTTCGATACGTCGGAAGTCATATTGGCTCTGAACTGGTAGCGATTGTAGTTGTTTTCGATGACGGTGCCTGTCTGTCCTATATAGTTGGCAGAGACATAATATTGTGTCTTATCGTTGCCATTAGACAATGCTACTTTGTAATCTTGGGTGATACCGGTCTTGAAGACTGCATCTTGCCAGTCGGTTCCAGTTGTTCCGTTTTGGAAAGAAGATAGCTGGTTGCTGTCGAAAGTATTGGGATGAGCTTCGTTGTAAGCCACTGCGAACTCATAAGGACTAAGTGTATCGTAACGTTTTGCCACATTGCTGACACCCAGTTTGGCATCGAAAGTGATGAGTTGTTGGTTGGCTTTACCGGTTTTAGTTGTGATTAAGATGACACCATTGGAGCCTCTTGAACCGTAAATGGCTGTTGCCGAAGCATCTTTGAGGACTTGCATGGACTGTATATCTTCCGGATCTAGACCGGCAACACCACTCTCTCTCACGATACCATCGACTACATATAGCGGGTCGTTGCTACGATTAATGGAACTGGCACCGCGTACCCTGACTTTGATAGTGCCTCCGGGAGCGCCACTATTGGTAACCGAAACACCAGCAACACGACCTTGTAATGCATCTGTGGCATTGACAATGGGCTGATATCTGTACGATTTGCTGTCGAGCACAGCGATAGAACCGGCCAAATCTGCTTTTTTTACGGTGCCATAACCGATGACGACGACTTCATCGAGGGCCTCTATATCGTCGGTCATTGTTATCTGCATACTTTCGCTAGCTTTGATTTCTTTATCCTTGGCACCTATATATGAGACGAGCAATGTGCTTCCTTTGGGGGCATCGATTTCAAAGTTACCATCCATATCGGTAATTGTTTTGTTCTGTGTACCTTTCTGTATGATGGTAGCACCGATGAGTGGTTCCCCTTTTTCATCTGTGATATGTCCGGTAAGTTTACTTCCTTTAGTACTTTGTTGGTGTGTTTCGACAGCCTTCTTTCTAAATACTACATATTTATTTTGTGTAATATCATAATTGAGATGAAGTTCAGAGGCGAGGTGAGAAAGGAAATATTTCAGGTTGCCCTTGGTTTGTGTAAACGTAATCTTGGCGTTTACATCGACGTCTTTATCGCTGTAGACGAGCAAAAATCCTGTGGAATGTTCGATTTGAGCAAATAGTTTACCCACAGAAAGGGTTTTGGTAGGAATCTCAAGGCTTTTGTTTTGGGCAAAAGTTTGTGGTGTTGATAAGAGTAAGAAAAGGAAGAGTAGGAGTCTCATCGGATGTAAATAAGAAGAAGGTGAGCTCTTCCGACATTTAGATAAATAACGATTCATAGGTTTTATAGTTAGAATTAATAAAGTCTTTAATGGCATATTGGTGCATCGCCCTTATTGCATGGCGTGCATAGATTGTTTCTCTGGTCATATTCTCATAGGCGTTTTTCTTATAAGTTTTGTTATTATAACACAGCAGAATAAAAATCCACTAAGAGCAAACAGAAAAAAATAGGATATATTGCCATAAACTTTATTATTGTTTTAAATCTTTTTTGACATTGTGATTTGGCACTTATGTATAAAAACTCTATATTTGCAACATAACCAAGGGTGTTGGTTCGCCTGCCCTTTTAATCGATACTAGTTATGGAAGTAAGTAAAATCTTGAATGATTTGGAGCGAAGGCATCCGGGTGAAAAGGAGTATTTGCAAGCAGTAAGTGAAGTCCTTATGTCTATTGAAGACGTGTATAACAAGCATCCGGAGTTTGATCGCATGAAGATTATGGAACGTTTGGTGGAGCCGGAGCGCATCATTACGTTTCGTGTACCATGGGTTGACGACCGTGGAGAGGTTCATGTGAACTTGGGCTACCGCGTGCAATTCAACAGTGCCATAGGTCCTTATAAGGGTGGACTGCGCTTCCATCCGTCGGTAAACCTGTCGATTTTGAAGTTCTTAGGGTTTGAACAGACATTCAAGAATGCGCTCACCACGTTGCCAATGGGTGGCGGTAAAGGCGGAAGTGACTTCTCCATACGTGGTAAGAGTGATGCCGAAGTGATGCGATTCTGCCAATCTTTCATGCAAGAACTCTATCATTATATCGGCCCGGACGAGGATGTTCCCGCCGGCGATATAGGTGTTGGAGCCCGCGAGATAGGCTATCTCTTCGGCACATATAAGAAGCTGACGCATCGTTGGGAAGGTGTGTTGACCGGTAAAGGCGTTGAGTGGGGCGGCTCGCGTATTCGTCCTGAGGCAACTGGATTTGGTGCTTTATACTTCGTCAATCAAATGTTGCAGATCCACGATATAGACATCAAGGGCAAGACTGTGGCTATTTCGGGTTTTGGAAACGTGGCTTGGGGAGCTGCTAAGAAGGCTACTCAACTCGGTGCAAAGGTCATAACGATTAGCGGACCGGATGGATATATCTATGATCCGGACGGTATTTGCGACGAGAAGATAGCTTATATGCTTGAGCTAAGAGCCTGTGGCAACGACGTATGTCAGCCCTATGCCGATGAATTTGAGAGTGGTCGGTTCTTCGAAGGACGCAAACCTTGGGAGCAAAAAGCCGATATTTATCTGCCATGCGCTACCCAAAATGAACTTAATGGAGAAGATGCCGACCGCATATTAGCTCATAAACCGCTCTGTGTGGCAGAGGTATCGAATATGGGATGCACTGCCGAGGCGGTGGAAAAGTTTATCCAAGCGCGACAACTATTTGCTCCCGGAAAGGCCGTAAACGCCGGTGGTGTGGCCACATCGGGACTTGAAATGACGCAAAATGGTATGCGCCTATCATGGTCGGAAGAAGAAGTAGATGCACAATTACATCGTATCATGCACTCTATACACGACCAGTGTACGCTCTATGGTAAGCAGGCCGACGGCTATATGAATTACGTGAAGGGAGCTAACATTGCTGGATTCATGAAAGTAGCCAAAGCTATGATGGCGCAAGGTGTTGTGTGATAGCATGTGGTGTTAGTAGGAGTTAATGGGAGTTAGGCTCGCGTTGCTCATTGGGAGTTAGGTCAAATGTCTATAGATGAGGCAAAAAAACAAATGGCTTTTAACTCCGAGGCTGTCGAAGATAGCCTTAACTCCTGCTAACTCCTTTTAATAACTTAATATATAACGAGTGGAATATCGAAGAAGCGTAATCCTTTTAATATGGTTATGTGCCTTTACCACGATGTTTGCACAGCAAACCGGGAAGGCATCCTACTACTCCAAGAAGGCTACAGGAACCCGTACGAGTAGTGGAGAGAGGCTACATCATGATAGCCTTACGTGTGCTCACCGTACTTATCCGTTCGGTACGTTGCTGAAGGTGAGAAACCTTAGCAACGACAAAACGGTCATTGTACGAGTTACCGATCGTGGCCCATATGGTCGCGGCCGTGTTATTGACCTATCATGGGCAGCAGCCAAAGAGCTGGGAATGCTTGCCCAAGGAGTGACCGGCGTTGTTGTTGAAGTGTATGCTGAGGCTCCTGCTATTCCTTACAAGCCCGATGAAGAGGTGTATATGCCGAGTTTAGATTTCGGAGTTGCTGAAAGTGGCTCTAGTTTTGTGAGCGATTGGGTTGAAGATGCTGCCCAAGAAGCCAAGAAACTTCCCCAGAAAGCTAAGGCTGTCAAACCTGTACGGCGTAAGCAGAAGGTGCAATATGCTCCCTCTAAGCAAGCTCCCAAGACTAATAGTTGGAAGAATATATTCAATAAATTCTTAGAGTAGAGCAAAAAACTCTACTCTTTTTTTGTGCCATCAAACAGCCTTTAAAGAGTTGGAACTAGCAATAAAAATGTCGACAGAAACCCCGCCTTCACCGTTATGGCTGTGACTCTTTAGTAAGAATCAGCTGAGTATCTGTCGACAAATATATGGAATTGTACGCTTATGTACTCTTTCCAATGTTTTTAAGACAAAGCTATCATTATTTCTGTGTGGGAATATTAAATTCGCTTACTTTTGAGATAGCTTTGTTACCCTGTACCACCGAGATACAGATTTTGGCCGTTCCTGCTTTCAACTTGTTATCAGCTTTCACTACGGCTGTATATCTTATGCCCTTTCCGGGGAGTATTTTCTCGATATGGATGCTAGGCGAAACGTAGAGATGTCGGTTTCCGTCGGCCTCCACCACCATCGGTTGAACGTCTGATATAGTTTCTTTACCACGGTTGTAAACCTCAAAGATGACTTTGCAAATTTCACCTCGACTAATCTTATTGTCTTGATTGGCATCTACAAATCGGGCATTACTAATCTCTATCGTGGGACTGTACTTATATCCATTGGCCAATTCTTCTACGCTAGAAGATAGTGGCATGTTGGTAGTAGGTTGTTGAGCGCTGTAGTTTCCTGTATAATCCGTACCGTCGAAGTCATAGATTCTGTCGTCACCACTGTTGGTTTGATCAAATCCACTGTTGTCCGATGTGTCGGAATATGGATAATCGTCAGTGCCTTGATAGTCGCGGTTGCGTATCTTATCGCGCACTCGCTCGTAGCGGTCGTGGCGCACTGGAGCGTCAGAATAGACACGTTCTTGTGCACGTTGGTCGGCCGCGTTGCCGATAGCGCCTCCTATCACGGCACCACCCACCATTCCTACGATGGTTCCTAAGTCCGAACCGCGTGGTCCATCGCTTATTCCACCAACGGCAGAACCCAGTATCGATCCCAATGTGGCGCCGGTATAAGCGCCGGTTCCTGTATAGGTGTCACAGCTACTTGCCATTATAACGGTGCTCATTGCTAATATCGTAAATCTCTTCATGACGAATTTTGCTTTTTAATCTTGTTTCTGTCGCAAAGATACGGTATTTTTCCCCGCTCTTCAAGATTGTTTCCCTACAATGTGATAGGAAAAATCCTATTTCCCCAGTTCTACCACTATATATATTAGAATTTGCATCAGTAGGTTATTACTAGGGCGAAGTTGGTTTTCGCCCTAGCTATCAGTGTGTAGTTATTTGGCATGAGCAATTCACCCATCTTGGTGAGCGAGTATTCCATGCGAGTCGATATTTCGGGATAGACGTTGCTATTTACTCAGTGGTAATGTTCCTGATTCTTCTATGTTTATGATAGCATTTTCTGTAGACAGTAGCTTCTCCATGATCGCTAAAAGATGTGATGATTGCGGAAAAATTCTTTTAAAAGGCTGTGTTCTTGAATATTTTTCGCATATTTGCACTTGTAAATCATATACGACCGAATGGATTTAAAAGCATATTATAGCAGCCATGCCGAATCATTGGCACTCGAAATAGCGCAACTTAAAAGAAAAGGAAATACATTAGTGATAGCCCAAATAGCATTCTTTGTGCTGTTTGTGGCTTTCATTGTTTTATATACGGTGGTGTCGTGGGGCTGGCCTTTATTGGTCGGTTCGGCTCTGTCGCTGTTGGCTTATGCCCTCGTGAGGCGTATAGATGGTCGAAATTCCGACTTGTTGCAGCGTAAGACTGATTTACAACAAGTGTTTTTGCACGAGCAGGCTTCTCTTGACGGCGACTTTACGGCATTCGATGATGGCCGTCGTTATGTCGATGCTCGTCATGAATACACGTTCGATTTAGACGTCTTTGGGCCGGAGTCGTTGTTCCAGCGCATGAATCGTACGGTTACATCGGGCGGTAGTGATCGACTGGCTCGGCAGTTATCGCAATTGGAATATGATGAGAAAGGAGCGGAAGCCATCGCTGAGTTGGCCGTCAAGGATGCTTGGCGAGCTGAATTTATAGCCCTCGGACAGCAGCGACGATTGGATACCAACGAGGTGATGCGGGTGGTGTCGTTGATGCGCGAGACCCGTATTCCGAGTTTTGCACAGAGTAACGGGGTGCGTATCTTGGCGTTTTTGGCCATCGTCGGCTGCTTGTGTGCTTTCGGCGCAGCCTCGTTTGGTATGGCAAGTTGGAATCTTCCGATATGGTGGGTCATCTTGCAATTCGGCCTTGTGTTCCTCTTTACGTCCGGCACATTGAAGCGAGTAGGGAGCGTGGTAGACCGGTTGCACGAGCAGATGGGTACTTATATTAAAGTGGTAAGGCACATCGTAGACGAATCTTTTGCCACTTCGTTGAACACAGCTGACAGTAAGATGCTACGCGAAGCTATCGACTCGTTTGCCCAACTGGAGCAGATATTGGGCGGACTCGACCGTCGCGGTAACATTCTAGGGCTTTTCTTTGCCGATGGACTGGTGTGGAGCGATTTCTTCCTCTTGCGCCGTTTTGCCTTGTGGCAGCGTGATTATGCCGATGAAATGGGCGAGTGGATGGATACGGTAAGCCGTATGGATGCCCGCATATCAATGGCTACGTTCAGCTATAACCATCCCGAAGCCTGTCCGGCAGAGGTGTTGGACGATACCAAAGAGCTGGTATATGAGGCGCAAGGGCTGTTCCATCCATTCCTTGGAGCTAAGGCCGTGCGCAACGATTTCTGCATCGTAGACCACCATTATTATATTATCACTGGTGCCAACATGGCGGGTAAGAGTACTTTCCTGCGTGCGGTGGGCATCAATTATATCTTGGCCATGAACGGTATTCCTGTGTTTGCTGATGGTTATCGGGTGTCTGTGTTTCACCTATTCAGCAGCATGCGCACCACCGACGACCTAGCCCACGGCATCTCTTACTTCAATGCCGAGCTCTTACGCTTACAACAATTGCTGCAATACTGTCGCGATTGTCATCCTACACTCATTATTCTCGACGAGATATTGAAAGGTACCAACTCGCTCGATAAGCTCAATGGGTCGCGCATGTTCTTAGAGGCAATCAGTCATCTCGACGTTACCGGCATCATAGCCACCCACGATTTGGAGCTCTCGAAGATGCAAAGCGACCGATTCCATAACTATTGTTTCGAGATAGAATTGGGTGCTCATGTCACTTATTCATATAAGATTACCTCCGGTGTGGCGCGTAATCAGAATGCTACCTATCTGCTTCGCCGTATATTGGAAGGGGAATAAAAGGTGAAATACCGTTTATTCCGGTTGGGTAGAGATGGTATGTATACCGTCTCTTTTTTGTATAAGCCTTCGCAATAGAACGTTGTAGGGATGCGACATGTCGCGTCCGTAGACCGTATATATACTAAAAGAATGGCATCAAGAGATTGTAAATTCCACCGCGGACGCGGCATGCCGCGTCCCTACAGGAGCCCCACCCCGTCCATTATCTCCCTCGTTTTCTGTCGCACCGACTGAGCCGAAAGCGACTACTCGGTCGATGACCGATGGTTCCCAAAAGGGGGAGGGCGAAAGAAATAGCCCTTCTCCGTCCCATAACTTAAAAACTTATCAACTCAAAAACTTACAAACTAAAACCAAAA
>NZ_JRPT01000009.1:0-17100 GCF_000762865.1 Prevotella sp. S7 MS 2
TCCCAAAGAGAGGGAGATGGTTTTAAGTTGACGAGTAGATGGATTTAGTGTGAGAAGCGATGAATTATGAGTGATGAGTAGGGGCGAATTGTATTCGTCCAATAGCAGCTTTGGGGTGAGGGGAGTACCTAAAGGTGCTCGACTCTCGTATCTCTAGCAGTCCGCCATCCGTCGTTTCACTTCGGCAAGCGGCTAACGTGAAGGGTAGTCATGTTGTACAGTTCTTCTTAAAACGGCACGATGAATGTTCTGAAATAAAGGACGATAGGAGTAAAATATGCAAAAAAGGGTAAAGAGTAGTTGTGACCTAAAGATAATTTACTTATATTTGCGTTGTCTAACGAAACGAATCACCTCTTTTAAAAAGAGTTATATGAAAAAGTGTTTAGCAGAAATGATTGGCACGATGGTGCTGATTTTGATGGGTTGCGGCGTTGCTGTGAGCCTGAATTGTTCTTCAAATTGTGCGGATGTAGCTAATGCCGGTACGGTTATTGGTACGGCTATGGCATCCGGTTTGTCTGTTGTAGCGATGGCTTATACCATTGGTGGTATTTCCAGTTGCCACATCAATCCGGCTATTACGCTCGGTGTTTACCTCAGTGGAAGAATGAATGCCAAGGATTGCGGTATGTATATGCTGTTCCAAGTCATCGGTGCAATCATCGGTTCTGCCATCCTTTATGTGTTGACCATGAATGCACGCTCTATCGGCCCGGCTTTGTTCCAAGGTGGTACGGCGCTTGTTAACCTCTGGATCTTCATTGTAGGTCCGTTCGTAGGTGCAGCTTGTGCAGCCGGTATTTGGAAAATGATAGACCCTGCAACTAAGTAATACCATCAAAAAAATAATCAAGGGAATTGGTAGCGATACCATTTCCTTTTCTTTTGTCTGCTTGTCGACTGTGAAAATGCAGTCGGTATAAGTAATAAATGGAGGCGGGTGAATCGTGTGACGTCTCCGGAGTGTGTCATCCAATAATCTATATGAAGTAGTGAAAATTCAGCAATTTGAAAATCAGGGTGGGGAGCAAGGGGGCTTATTGACTGGTAGTCGTGCTTCGTTGACAGCGAAACAGTATGTCGTTCCGTTTATTCTGATAACGACCTTATTCTTTTTGTGGGGCTTTGCCCGCGCCATATTGGATGTGCTGAACAAGCATTTCCAAAACGAATTCAGTATCTCTATCACTCAGTCGTCGTTTATTCAGGTGACTACCTATTTGGGATATTTCTTGATGGCGATACCTGCCGGCATCTTCATCAATAAGTACGGATATCGCAAAGGAGTAGTTTTCGGACTCCTGCTTTTCGGTATTGGTGCCTTGTTGTTCATTCCCGGCTCGGCTTCGGGTACGTTCAATGCCTTTCTAGGTGCATTGTTTGTCATTGGTTGCGGGCTTGTATTTCTAGAGACTTCTGCTAATCCTTATGTTACGGAATTAGGTGATAAGTCGACAGCTACGAGCCGATTGAACCTCTCGCAGTCGTTCAATGGCTTGGGAAGTTTGTTTGCTACGTTCGTTGTAGGGCAGTTCTTATTCGGCAATTCCATTGATGGTGGCGACGTAGCCGTTCCTTATACCATACTGGGTGTGCTGGTGTTGATGATAGCAGCGGTCTTTGCCAAGGTGAGACTACCGGAAATTAACCATGGTGAGGAGCCTGCATCGGGTGGTGGATTGTGGAGCGATATACGTGGACTGTGGCAACATAAGGTCTTCGTCTTTGGGCTCATAGCTCTCTTGGCCTACGAGGTGTCAGAGATTTCCATCAATAGTTATTTTATCAACTTTGTCACCGGACAAGGGTGGATGGACGATAGCGTGGCGGCAGTGGTACTTACTTGTGCGCTGGCCTTCTTTATGGTAGGTCGGTTCTTAGGCAGTTGGATTATGCGATATGTCCGTCCGGAGCGTATGTTGTTTATTTGTGCGGTGGGCAGTGTGTCGTGTCTTTCGCTTGTATTGCTCGATATTCGTATCGTCTCTTTGGTGGCGTTGATAGGCAACTATCTGTTCGAGGCCATCATGTTTCCGACCATATTCTCACTCGCATTGACCGGTTTAGGGCGATTGACCAAGAGTGCTTCGTCGCTATTGATGATGACTCCGATAGGTGGATGCGGCTTTTTGTTGATGGGATTGATAGCCGATAACGTGAGTATTGTGGCTCCGTTCCTCGTTCCGCTCGATGGTTTCATCATCGTATTGCTCTATGCTTACAAGTTGTTGAAACACAGTTGTAAGAGTGAGGAATGATGAGTTAGGAGTTAGGAGTGAGGAGTTTTGTAATAGTATAAAACTTGCCATTTAGACTAAATTAACCCTATAGCAACTTCAAAAAAACGGAACATGTTTTCTTATTCAAAAAGAAAATGTTAATTTTGCATGCAGTAGGCGTGCCCATGTGGGCTCTCTTCGTTAGCGCCTATTTAGCTATAGGCTATTCATATATAAACATAAATAAATTATGGCAGTAGATTACAAAAAACTAGGCTTGGTAAACACTCGCGAGATGTTTAAGAAAGCCATCAATGGAGGTTATGCTATTCCGGCATTCAACTTTAACAACATGGAGCAGTTGCAGGCTATCATCAAGGCTTCTTCAGACTTGAAGTCACCTGTAATCCTTCAGGTTTCTAAGGGCGCTCGCAACTATGCTAACGCTACTTTGCTTCGCTATATGTCACAGGGTGCAGTAGAATACGCAAAGGAATTGGGTTGTAACCATCCCGAAATTGCTGTTCATTTGGATCACGGAGATTCTTTCGAGACATGTAAGAGCTGCGTAGATGCAGGTTTCTCTTCTGTAATGATCGACGGTTCTTCTCTTCCTTACGATGAGAACGTAGCTTTGACCAAGAAGGTTGTAGAATATGCACATCAGTTCGACGTAACTGTTGAAGGTGAACTTGGTGTATTGGCAGGTGTAGAGGATGATGTTGTTGCAACAGAATCTCACTATACAAAGCCTGAAGAAGTTATCGACTTCGTTACAAAGACAGGTGTTGACTCACTGGCTATCTCTATCGGTACTTCTCACGGTGCTTATAAGTTCACTCCGGAGCAGTGTACTCGTGACCCGAAGACTGGTAAGCTTGTTCCTCCTCCATTGGCATTCGACGTGCTCGATGCTATCATGGAGAAGCTCCCCGGATTCCCAATCGTGCTCCACGGTTCTTCTTCTGTACCACAGGAGTATGTTGATATGATCAACCAGTACGGTGGTAAGTTGCCTGATGCAGTAGGTATTCCTGAGGAACAACTTCGTAAGGCTTCTGCTAGTGCAGTATGTAAGATTAACATCGACTCTGACTCTCGCTTGGCATTTACTGCTGCTGTTCGCAAAGTATTTGCTGAAAAGCCGGGCGAATTCGACCCACGTAAATACTGTGGACCTGCTCGTGATTTGATGACAGAGCTTTATAAGCACAAGATTAAGGAAGTGCTGGGTTCTGACAACAAGATTGCTCAGCTCGACTAATCCGCATTAGTATATATAAATAAAGGTGGAACTCTTCGATAGAAGGGTTTCACCTTTATTCGTTTAGGGGCAGTATGAATGTTCTGTTTTTTTTGAAATTTTACATTTAAATGCAAAATTTTGTAATAAAGTTTTGCAATCTAGATTTCTTTCGTAACTTTGCATTTCTGCAAAAACTATTATTATCATGAAAACAGACAGACGTACTTTTCTCAAAACAGCAGGTGTATTGGGACTATTTACTATCGTTCCGCGCAGGGTATTGGGTGGTAATGGGTTCATAGCACCTAGTGATCAACTTACAAAAGGCATTATTGGAGTGGGAGGTATTGGTAAAACCTCTAACCATTTCACAAGCAACCAAGCTTGCCGACTCACTGCTGTTTGCGACGTAGATTCCAAACATTTACAACAAGCAGTGAATTTAGGGAAGAATAGGCTTGGTGAAGATTTGAAGACTTATCATGACTTTCGTGAATTGATTCATCAGTCAAACGTAGACATTGTGCATATTGCAACACCGCCACATTGGCATGCGCTGATGGCTGTAGAGGCCGCTAAGGCAGGGAAAGACATCTGGTGTGAGAAGCCAATGACACGTACTATCGGTGAAGGAAGAAAGGTTGTGGAAGCCGTTCAGCGTTATAAGCGTGTATTTAGACTGAACACTTGGTTCCGTTTTACCGATACATTCTATGGATTAGGGACAACTGTGACTCCATTGAAGAAACTGGTGGACAGCAAAATGTTGGGTTGGCCGCTCAAGGTTAGGGTGTCTGGCGCTACCGGTTTCACTTGGAAGTTCTACTGGGTAGGCAAAGATCATCTCAACGTACAGCCTGTTCCGCGTGAGCTTGACTATGATATGTGGCTCGGACCGGCTCCATTTAAGCCTTATAGCGCTCATCGTGTGCATCAGACATTCCGTGGCTATTGGGATTATGATGGTGGTGGACTCACCGATATGGGGCAGCATTATCTTGACCCGGTGCAATACTTGCTGGGTAAAGACAATGAATCGCCTGTCAAGGTAGAAGTGGATGCTCCTCAACAGCATTGGGATGCCGTAGGAATATGGCGTAAAATCACTTATACTTATGCCGATGGATGCCAAATAATACTTGAAGGTGAGGGTTACGAGAGTAAAGGTAAGGTTCCTTACATCGAGGGTCCTGAAGGTAAAGTGTATAAGGGATTTGAGTGTACTATCCCCGATGTGATGAACAAATTGGCCGAATTGCCCGACCCGGAACCGCAGCGTACCGACTTCTTAGATTGCGTTCGTACACGTCAGAAGTTTGCTCTGAACGAAGAAAATGGGCATTGTAGTTGTACATTGGTCAATATGGCGACAGTGGCATTACGTCTACACCGTGATGTTTTAAATTATGATCCAAAGAAAGAACAGTTTATTGATGACGATGCTGCAAACGCTTTGGTAAATCAACCTATGCGTGGTGGTTGGACATTGTAGTACTTATATAAATATAGCATACCAGATGAAAACATTGAGATATTCATATATTATATTATTATTGTGTTGTTTGTGCTTCCACACAAGTATGCGTGGGCAAGACGCACGAAACCGTGTGGCATCGACAATCATAGCCGATGGTTTGGCACAATTGCCAGCCAAGAACAGCGCGGTGTACAATGAAGTCATGGACGAGATAGCTCGTACCGGTGCAGAAGGAATGGCTTCATTGGTAGGAATGCTCGTACCGGAAGGCAAGGGCAACAACGCGCCATTTGAATATGCCATTAGTAGTGTCACGGATTATGTCACACATCCTAGCAAAGCAGGTTTGCGTGACGGTGTGAAGCAAGGACTTATCAAGGGACTTGCTGCCTGTCAAGATAACGCTAATAAGGCTTTCGTGCTGGCACAGATTCAGAAAGTGGCAACACAGGCAGACATTCAGCTCTTCATGGGATACCTTGGTGATACTTATTTGCAGTCGCATGCCCTCGCTGCATTGGCTATCGTGCCGGGCGTAGATGCTACACTTGTTGCCAAGATGGGTGGTATGAAGGTGTCGAAAGAAGGAATTGCCCATTTGATAACCATGCGTAAGCTCACAGACCCTGTCTTGGAAGAAATGCTTTTGTCGTGGATTCCCGGCGCCGATGTCGCTACTTTGAAGAGTGTTTACGATGCTTTGACCTATTGCGGTGGTTTGAAATCGATGAAGGCATTGGCTGTTGCGGCTCAGAAAACGGGTTTCAAATATGAGGGAACACAGGCTACAGACGCTTATATGAGACTATTGGAGCGTCTAGCTTCGATTCATGGCAAGAACGTAATGAAAGCATCGAAGCAACTGATAGCACAAGGTGATAGAGCCGTAAGATGCAATGGACTGGGCTTATTGTTGCAGTCGGCTGGGCCAAAGGCAGGTGCTGAGGTGCTGAAAGCGCTGAAAGATGGTGATATTCAGTATCGTAACACGGCATTAGAGATGGCTGAAAGTTGTGCCGGTGATGGTATTTACGCTCAAGTATTGCGCAGTTTTGCTAAGTTATCTCCTACAGCTCAGTGCGATGTTGTGCGTTGGTTAGGTAACAACCATGTATCGTCGGCTATCGAAACAGTGAGCAATGCGATGAATAATGCCGATGAGAACTTGGCTAAAGCAGCTATTCAGGCTGCCGGAAAGATCGGTGGTGAGCGTGCATTGGAGGCTCTTACCGGTCAGTTGAGTGGTAAATATGCCAAGGAAGCCATGAGTGCCTTACTCGCATTCAATGGAAATGTGAATACGGCAGTGGTAGGTTTGTTGGCAGATAACAATCCATCAACTTTGACACATGCACTAGGTCTTGTTTCCAAACGTCATATTTACTCTGCTTACGATGCTGTTCTGCGCTTGTTGGATAATTCTGATAATGGTGTAAAACAAGCTGCTTATGGTGCTTTGGTAGGTATTACGAGCCCCAAACAGTTTGAACAATTGAGTGATATGCTTGAGAAATCAGATGCCACAACGGCTTCCAAACTCCAGAATGCACTCCTTTTTGCATTGCATACTATGTCTCCTGACCAACAGTTCAAGCTGGTTAGTGGTCGTATGGTTGCTAGTAAGCGTCCTCAACTTTATTATCCTCTGTTGTCTCAGGCAGGTAATATGGAGGCACTTCAGTTGCTGCAAAGTGAATATAAGAAGCCTTCTACGCAGGCAGATGCCTTTGCTGCCTTGTTGAAAGTGAAGAATCCGGAAGCTATTTCTACTCTCTATGCTATAGCATCTACCGACAATAAGCGTAAAGATACAGCTCTGACGAGCATGTTGGCCTTGCTGAAAGCATCTCCGAAGAATGCAATGGGTAGATTGATGGAGTATGAGAAAGCTCTCGCTTTAAATCCTTCTGCAGCGGTAAAGAATGCTTATCTTGGCGCTGTAAGTAGTATCTATGAGTTGCCGGCATTGTCGTTGGCAGTCAAATATCTCGCGGATAACACCACATCATTTGCAGCTGCAACAGCCGTGAAGACCATTATTGGTAAGAACAGTGGCCTGCAAAAGGGCGAAATGACGCGTGGATGGTTAGAAAAAGCATTGCAAGTGTTTGCCGGTATGACCAATAATGCCGATGCAGGATATTCTGTTGATGAAGTAAAAGGCATCTTGGCGAAGTTTGGTACCGGTGGTTTTGCTCCGGCCATGAATGATGGTAAGACGCAGAAGGGTGTTAGCTTGAATGCTAAGAAGAACTATGAGAACTTTGAGTTGTACGCAGAATGGCGTGCCAACGAGAAGTCTGAATTGTGGCTGAGGTCTCAACCTGCTATCGCATTGAATAAGAATGGCGAGGTGGAAATTTTGGCAACAACTTCAAAGGTAGCCACTCCTGTTGTCCAAAGTGCTGCTCCCGGAGAGTGGAATGTGCTTTATGCAAAGTTGGTTAACGACCGTTTGATGGTGGTTTCTAACGGTGTTGTATTGAACGATAATGCCGTATTTGCTCCGCAAGATAGTAAGAAAGCAGCGACTGTTAGTGGACTTATTAAGTTTGTTGGTGCTGCAGATGGACTTGAAGTTCGTAACTGTTACGTGAACGAATTGCCTTCAACACCTGTCTTTACGCTATCTAAGGAAGAGAAAGCACAGGGGTTTGAAGTGCTCTTCGATGGTAGATCGCTCGACAAATGGCAAGGTAATTTCAACAACTATGTGCCTGAAGATGGTAGTATTTATGTGAAAGCACACTTTGGAGTGGGTGGTAATCTCTATTCAAAGAAGACCTATAGCGACTTCGTATATCGTTTTGAGTTCTGCTTTGTCAATCCCGGTGTAAACAATGGTATCGGTATTCGTACCAAACTTAACACCAATGCGGCTTACGAAGGCATGGAGATTCAAGTGTTAGACCATGATGATCCTATTTATAAGGGACTTCAAGACTATCAGCAGCATGGCTCTGTTTACGGCATCATTGTACCCAAACACGTGAAGTTTGGAAAGCTTGGTACTTGGAATACCGAGGAGATTAGAGCCGTAGGCGACCGCATCACGGTTACAGTAAATGGTGAAGTAATCCTCGATGGCAATATCAGAGAGGCATGCCAAGGCCATAATATTGCCCCTGATGGTGGTAAAGACAATCCTTATACGGTTGACCATAGAAACCATCCCGGCTTGTTTAATAAGGAAGGCCACATCAGTTTCTGCGGACATGGTGAGGGTGTGAAGTTTAGAAACCTGCGAATCCTTGATTTAAGTAAGAAGAAAGGCCGTAAATAGTTCGTCTGTTCAGTTATACAATGCTTTTGTAAGCATATCATTATTAATTGCATTTGGTGGGTCGGTTTATACCGGCCTGCCAAATGTTTTTTAATGGTTTTGTTGTCGGAAGAGGCATCTCTATCAAAAAACAAGATAATGTTTGCTATTGTCAGTCAATTCCATTACTTTTGCATGTAGAATCAAATACATTATTAATATGTCAGCACTCATTGCATTTATATTGTTCGTTGTCGTGGCATTGGTAGGCTGGGGCATTGCCGAACTGAAGAATAAGAGTTGTACTTACACACATTCCGAAGAGGAACGTGAAGAAGCTGAGGTGCTTCACAAAATTTTGGAAGACCGCAACTTCAAGGAGTTGAACCTGAAAGA
Organism: Prevotella sp. S7 MS 2; assembly: GCF_000762865.1. NCBI lineage: Bacteria > Pseudomonadati > Bacteroidota > Bacteroidia > Bacteroidales > Prevotellaceae > Prevotella > Prevotella sp. S7 MS 2. The sequence continues at coordinate 8,604 of NZ_JRPT01000009.1, forward strand.
CTTGTTGGCTCACAACAGTACGAAAGGTTACGATGCAGTATAAGTAGACCGCTTATAAGCAAAAAGCCAAGGCAGAAGCAATCTGTCTTGGCTTTTTCTGTATATGAAGGCTGGGTTATTTCAGTTCAAATGTAGCCTTCAAAGGTAAATTGTCAGAGGCATTTCCTACGAGCGCTTCAAACTTTCCGGGCTCTGCTTTCCAGTCTCGCGACTGCTCATCGTAGAATGATAAAGCGCGTTTGTCGATGCTTATCTCTACATCGCGACTCTCTCCCGGCTTGAGATTTACCTTTGCAAAGCCTTTAAGCTCTTTATAAGGACGGTCTACAGACGACTTTATGTCGTGTATATAGAGCTGTACCACTTCGCTACCTGTGCGACTTCCAGTATTCTTAACGTTCACGGTGAAGGTCAAAGTACCGTCAGCCGACATGCTATTGGCGGAGCTTCTAAGGTTTGAAATCTTGAATGTTGTATAGCTTAAACCGTGTCCGAAGGCAAAGACCGGTTTCGTTTTCTCACGGTCAGCCCAGCGGTATCCCACGTAGATACCTTCTTTATATTCTATGTCAATGATGTCTTTCTTGGGGCGCCATGTACCGGGATAAGTGTTAAGAGCATGTGCACCAACGTCTTGAAGACTAGCCACCCATGTGAAAGGAAGTTTACCTGAGGGGTTGGTATCGCCTACAAGTACCGAAGCCAACGCTTCTCCTGCCACGCTTCCGATGTACCATCCTTGTACGATGGCAGGTACCTTGTCTTTCCAAGGCATGGATACGGAGTTACCGGAGATATTGACAAACACAAGATTGGGATTCACCTTGGCCAGTGCTTCTATCACTTTATTCTGATGATAGGGTAGATCGTAGGTTTTACGGTCGTGGCTTTCGCAGTCTTGATAGTCGCTCTTGTTGAGTCCACCGAAGAAGATGACGTAGTCGGCCTTGCGTGCTTTCTCCACTGCATCAGCGATGAGTTGTTCCTCACTGCGCTTATCTGCCAAGTCTTGCCCAGTGGTAACACCGTTGTAAGCACCTGTGATGTCGCCCACATATCCACGTTCGTATTCCACGTTGATGCCCGGAACGCGCTGTTCTAACAGTTTTTTGAGTCCATCGAGTGGTAGTGTTTCGCGTTGTGCTTTCAGCGAAGAGCTACCTCCCCCCACTGTCATCATCTTGATGGCATTCTCGCCTACAACCAATATACGGCGTGCTTTATTGAGATTGATGGGCAGTATATTGCGCTTATTTTGTAGCAATACGATACCCTCGGCGGCGATTTGGCGAGCTGCATCATAATGAGCTTCCGAGCACATGCTGCCTTTCTTTCTGTCAGTCATGGTTGTTCTGAAGAACAAACGAAGTATGCGGCGCACCTTATCGTCTAATTCCTTGGTGGTATATTTTCCTTCTTGGATGCCTTTCAGGTACGGTCTAGCTAGAAAATATTGTTCGTATGCATTGCCTGCACCACTGTGTAGCCCATCAGTCCATGTGCCAAATTCAAGGTCAAGTCCGTTCTTTACCGCCTCATCTGTGTCGTGGGTAGCTCCCCAGTCGGATACGACGACACCGTCAAATCCCCATTCTCCCTTCAAAATTTTGTTGATAAGAATGTCGTTGTGACTGCTATGTTGGTTCTTATAGAGGTTGTATGCCCCCATGATACCCCATGCATGGCCTTCTTTTACGGCCGCTTCAAAGGCCGGTAAATAGATTTCGCGCATGGCTCGGTCGCTGATGATGATATTGTCTTCGCTACGGTTTTCCTCGTCGTTGTTCATGGCATAGTGCTTCACACAAGCAGCTACTCCATTGCTTTGCAGACCTTGAACATAAGGTACTACCATCTTTGAAGCCAAGAATGGGTCCTCGCCCATATATTCAAAGTTACGACCATTGAGCGGTGTGCGGTATATATTCACACCTGGACCGAGCACCATGTCCTTGCGCCTGTACAGTGCTTCCTCTCCAAGATTCTTTCCGTAGAGCATCGCCATTTTAGGATTCCACGACGATGCAAGGCAAGTGAGTGCCGGGAAAGCCGTACAAGAGTCGTTGGATTGGCCTGCCTGATCCCATTGATCCCACAATACTTCGGGGCGAATACCATGAGGACCGTCGTCAGTCCAGAAGTCGGGGAAGCCCAATCGGGGTACTCCGGCCGAAGAGAATTTGCTCTGTGCGTGTAGAACTCTGATTTTTTCTTGCAGCGTCATGCGGTTCAATGCATCCTCAATGCGTTGCTCAATGGGTTTACTCTCGTCCAGATAGACCGGTACTTGGGCGTAGCTGCCCAGTGTTGTGAGCAAGGCTATCCCCATGACGATTGTTTTTCTGATTTTCATGTTTAGGTATTATTCGTTTGTTTAATATCATACAAGAACTTAATTCTTGTATGATGCAAAGTTAATAAAAACGAGCTAGATGGAAGTTTAAATATAAATAAACATGGTGGAAATCTTGTTTTAAGTGGTAATTGTGTGTAGATAAAAGAAATTCCCATTCAACATATTGATTGTTGAATGGGAATTTTTCATCAATATATGGCCTAGCCTATACCGTCTTATTACCCTAACGTGGGTACCACGGCAAGATAGACGACGTCGTGGTCGGTGCAGTTTTCAAACCAATGCTTGTGCCCTTCTGGACAATAATGCATCTGTCCGACACGTGCAACCTCCGTATGACCATCGTAATGCACTGTCAGTTCACCACTAATCACGTACATTACCTCAAACGAACCACGATGTTCGTGCTCGCCACTGCTGGCTCCCGGTCGTAGGGTGGAATACATAATACGGGCTTTGTCGTCGACGACGGCACGCATATCCAGTTTCCCTTCTCCGCCTTTAAAACCTTCGATATGCTCTTCTTTGAGCTTGTCAAAATCGATAATCATAATGTTTGATGTTGTTAAATGGCCGAACGCTATTATTTCTTGAGGTCGAATCCCATACGCATGCCGTCGTAGTTCTTGCACAATGTGCTGATGGTTTGCAGGCTGCTGTTGCCACTAAGCTGTGCACCGGTTTGGAAAAGTTTCAGCAATTTGGTCGACTCGAAGAGCAGACTCAGCCCCGATGTCGACTTCTGTACGTAACAAGGGAGGCTTACCAAGGCAGTCTTCAACGTCAGTTTAGACGTTCCGGGGTCGTAAGTATAGGTACCGCTGAGGCTTTTCCCACGCAGTTTTCCGGTGAAAGTCTTATCACTATTGAAAGTAAACTGGGTGTTGCTGCCCTGAATACCCACTTTGCTGAAACTGCTTTTCAGTTTCGATTTAGCCGTACTGGCAGCCACTTGACCGCCAGCTTTAGCCAATACGTTCTTGCTAGTGAATGCTACCCCCGGCTGATTGTACTTCCATGTGCCCACCAAGTCGCTTTCGCTAGCTTTGTTGGTACCCAATACGCTCGACAGGCTATTGCCCGCTGCGTCACCGGTAGTGCTGCTGGTGGCAGCACTCTTTGCCTTGCTTAAGATTTTATCGAACTGTGGTGTGGCAGCCGATGCTGTCAATGTCATGGCTGCAAAAGCCATACTCAATATACTCATCTTTCTCATTTGGTTCTCTCTAATTGATTAAATGTTTCTATTTCTTTATGTTATGCTCCGTGGAACAGATACTCTGTCTGTATGTCTTGAGCCAATCTCGTGAAGAGTTCGTCCTGTAATTCCTCGGCCACAACCAAAGCTTCGGTCAGTACTTTGTCCGAGAATGCCTGCAATAATTCTTGTGCATGCATGGGCTGAGTCTTGTAAATGGCAAGATATTGCTCCTCCATCTCGCGCTGATATTGTGCGGTTTCGGCCTCGAAACGGGCGTAACGCTCTTGGATAATGGGCGCATAACGGTTGAAATTGACCATACCCAGTGTCATTACCTTGCGGAATTTCCAATAAGCTGAATCCTTGTCGGCGTGGTCGTTACCCACGGTGTAGGCTTTCGGATAGCTCTTGACACCTTGATACAAGGGCACGAACACGCCTAGCGCAGCCATGCCTTCGGCCATATAGTCTACACGCCCGATGGCTGTAGGCAACTCCGGACGTACATGCAAGATGTGGGTCTGCGTGGTACGGAAGATGGATACAGGGCGGAAACGCTCCTTGGGATTGTTATTTAAGTATGGGTCGTGTTCCGTACCATTATAGTGGAAGCGGAATGCGCGACGCATATCGTCGAGCGATAGTGGATGCTCTGCCTTGGCAAACACGGGGAATGTATTCTGTGTTACATCGTTTTTGATGGCCGGACTGAATAAGCCTTGCAAGCCCCATACGCGAGGATAGTTGTATGTGGTATCTAGTTCCACGTCGCGAGCGTATGCCTCGTGGAAGTCGAATGGTTCTCCCTTGTTTGGATCGTACAATCCGTTGGTCACTGCATGTTCTATCAAATCGGCCGAAGCCATGTAGTTTTCGGTGTCCTGAGGGTCGTAGGTGCGGAACCGACTCTGGTTTCCCGTCACGAAATATTGGTCGTCGGGGATGCGTGTAGCCAACCAACGATGACCACCGGCGTTCTCTAAATACCATGACTCTTGGCTGTCTACGAGTCCGATGGCGAATCCTTCGGCTGAGCCATATTCTTCTATCAGCTTGCCGATACGAGCCACACCTTCGCGTGCAGTGCTCACATAGGGCAACACAATATTATATATACAGTTCTCGGCCACGCCGGTTTCTACGAGTGGATCGGCCGCCAACGCCTTGTCATTGGTGAATATTGTCTCCGTTGCACTTATGCCTACGCCCACGGTATTGAATCCTGCGCTGCCCCAATGTCCATGTAGGTGGAAAGGCGACAGAGCCGAATAGCCGAATGCTTTCTTCGGAAGTGGGCAGCGGAACTTACTGTCTCGTGCCACAAACTCCTCTGGTCCGTTGTCGGTATCTTCGAATATCTGTAGATTTTTAGCTACCATGCCGTCCCAATCTTCCGACCGGGCGACAATCATACTACCGTCGTTTGTCATCTTTTTACCCACGAGGATGGTAGTACACTCTGAAGGTAGCGTTGTTATTGTTTTCATATTGTATGTCTTTTAATCTCTCCCGTCCCCTCCCAAGGGGGGAGTGCCAGCGAGAGGTTGATTCTTTTGTAGTCCCTTCTGGGTATATTTTGTTTTTGTGTTGAAAGGATTTGCCGGCGTTTTCCACCTTGTAGCTCGCCATTTTATACTCAATGAGACGGTGTACACACCGTCTCTACTGTAGCTGATACATTTTCCCATCCCTTTATGAAGAGGTTTAATATCCATCTCCCTCTCCTTGGGAGAGGGTCGGGGAGAGGTTTTATATCTTTCTCCCTCCCCCTTTTGGGGAGGGTAGGGGTGGGGCTCTTCCTACTCCCTATTCCCAAATATTCTCAGCAAATAGAGGAATAAATTGATGAAGTCTAGGTACAATGACATCGCACCCAGCACTGCTAGTTTCTGCGAACGCTCGCTTAAATCCTCAGCCTGTGCCATCATCACCTTGATACGTTGGCTGTCCCATGCGGTCAATCCTACGAATATGAGGACACCGATATAACTTACGATGAGGTCGAAACCGGTGCTCTTAACGAGGAACACATTCACCAGCGAGGCGATGATGAGTCCAATGAGCCCCATGGTCAGCAGTCCGCCAAGTTTCGTCAGGTCGCGTTTGGTCGTGTAACCATAAATGGCTGTAGCAGCGAAAGTGCCGGCCGTGATGAAGAACACTTTGGCAATGGTCGTCATGGCATAAGCCAAGAAGATGAATGACAAAGTGGCACCGTTGAGGATAGAGAACAAGGCGAAGAGCAAGGTTGCCATTGTAAGCGACATCTTATTGATGCCGGCGTTGATAGCCAGTACCAATCCCAGTTCGCCAAGGAGCAGACCCCACATTACAAAACTGTTGTTGGCGATGAGCGCCAGCAGGTTGGGCGAGGTCGCAACACCGTAAGCTGTGACTCCACTGAGCACCAATGCCAATGTCATCCATACATATACTTTGCGCATGAGAGCCGGAAACGCTGCCGAAACAGCCATGTCGATACCGGCCTCGTGTTGCCTAATCATTCTTTCAAGTTCTTTTACGTCCATATCATTTCTTTTTATAATGGTTGATAATCATGTGATTGCAAAAATACAATATAAATATGAATATACAAAGAGAGTGCCAAACTGTTCTTGACATTTCGACAATTTCTCGCAACCGACTATGTTGCTTAGTCCTTATAATTAGAGGTTTGTAGGGACGTGACATTTCGCGTCCGCAAGTATTCCATGATTCTTAATGATGAATAAAATGCCCTGTGAATGCTGCCGTTATTTTCCTACGGACGCGATATATCACGCCCCTACAGATAATATCTTTTGTTGGTCGATGCTAATCTTGTATCAAGTAGGATTCTATTGTTTCTTTGTTCTAAATCTCAACTAGGCTATTTGCCAACTTGAAACCATCTCCCTCCCCTTGGGAGAGAGAAACTTATAAACTCAAAAACTTACAAACTCTAATCGTTGCAGCTGCTTGCCAGCATTGCTGTTCGGTCGTTTCAGTTTTGCTGCCTAGCCAATACAGCGATGCTGCTATGCCTTTGCAGCACAGGACTTTAGAACTTATTATAGATATAATCAATTTATGTATAGTTTTTATCTGTTGTGGTATCGTGAAATAAGGGTTATCTTTGCAGCGTAAACAAAAATTAAACGACAATTAAAGAAAGGAAAGTGAATATGAGAACTTTAGATTATTTACAGTTGAATGAGAATAAAGTGAATGTAGTGGTAGAATCTTTGAATGGCTTGTTGGCCGATTTGCAAATTTTTTATAGCAACTTACGTGGGTTGCACTGGAATGTGAGAGGACGCGGATTCTTTGCCCTGCATGCCAAATATGAAGAATTGTATAATGGTGTAGCCAATCAGGTAGACGAGGTAGCAGAGCGTATTCTGCAATTGGGAAGTAAGCCTGAGAATCGTTATAGCGAGTATCTGAAGGTAGCACGCCTGCAGGAAGATGGTTTTGAACCTATGGGACGTGCCGGTGTTCAGAAGGTTTTAGACACGTTGGCAGTGCTGATTGGCGAGGAAAGAGAAATTTCGGCAAAAGCTGCTGAAGCCGGTGATGAGGTGACGGTAGCTCTAGTGGGTGACTTCTTGCGAGGCCAAGAGAAGTTGGTTTGGATGCTTTCTGCCTTCTTGGCAAGGAAATCGGAAGTTGAAATGGAGAAATAATCGAGTAGAGGAATCTCGGTAGGGGCGAATGATATCTGCCCTCTCTTTTAGTAATATTGTAAAACGAAACAAGGGGAAACCAATTGCTGGTTTCCCCTTGTTGATGCTGGTTAGTATCTATTTAGTTCTTTGTTCTTATAACCAAGAATTTACTTGTGCTCCAGAATTCATCGGGATTGGTGATGCGCAGTGTGTACTGTTTGTTGGCATCGCGTGTAAGTGTGTAACTGCCGGCTGGGTGAGTGGTCAACAACTTCGCATAGTTGGAGGCTAAGTTGAATTCTTGTCTTTCGCGAATATCAATTCTTTCAAAGTAGCTGCGGTTGAAAGTATTGCGCAGAATCTTACCATCTACCCAAATGCGTTTTTGTTTCAACTCTTGCTTGGTGCCGAAGAGTACGTAGCCGGTATGCAACTCTTTGTCTTGTTGGCTGATGGTCTCGCTCTTTTGCTGACTCTCGGTAGTAAGGTTGCTTACGTTGGTGTTCAGGTCGGTGATGGTAGAATCTAGTTGGGCAATGTGGATATTCTTTTGTGCTAATTCAGCTCTCAAAGATTCCAATTCCTTATTTTTCTCCTCTAACTGTGCTTGTAGATTGTCGATGGTCTTTTGTAAAGCGGTTCCTTTGAACGAACTTTTAGACAGTTGTGCTTGTAATTCTTTGATGCGTTCGCGGTTCTTCTGCATGGTCTCAGAAATCAACTTGATGTTTTCTTTGATGACTTGTGTGCGATTAGACCTTTCTCCGAGTTTGGCAACCGTTACGCGGTTTTGAGCTGCGTTGATAGCTTGGAATCCTTCTTGAATGTCGTTGAAGTTCTCCATCATACCATTGATTTCGGTGTCTCTTTCTGCAATGATAGCTTGTAGAGAATCGATGCGTTCATTGGTAGCAGTGTTGGCCTGTTGATTGTTGCATGCTGTCAATGTTGCAAAGATAGCTAATGCCATAAATACTAATTTTTTCATAAATCTCAAGTTTTTGGGTTAAACATATAGCAAGGTAATTCGCGATAGACAGTTATGTCGGTTTAGGACGTCTTCCTTGCTTTTTTAGAAAACTGCTGGTAAAGAAACGAATATATTTTCTAAATGAAATCAACTTGCAAATTAAAAAATCCCATATTTATTTTATTTTGCGTTAACTCTACAAAAATTAAAATCTGATAGATTTATTTCGAAGTGCCTTATATATATTATGGTGTAAAGAGTGTTTTTTAATTGATTTTGTAATGTTTGTTGAAAAGATGCAATAAAAAACGATTTTTCTTCTT
>NZ_JRPT01000010.1:0-18453 GCF_000762865.1 Prevotella sp. S7 MS 2
CTTTATTACGGCTTCAATACCTTCTTACCATTGATGATATAGACACCACGCTTCGTGGGTTTTACAACCCTACTGCCGTTGATGTGGTAATACACATCTGCTTTCTTATTACCACCTTGTATCGTTGTAATACTTGTTGCCACTTTTTTGCCAACGAATTTAGTATGTACATCTTTCCCCTGTGAAATCTTTAAGCCCACAGTCAATTCGTCTCCTTTTACCCCATTCGTCTCTCCTTCGAGCGATAAAGTTAGGTTTGCATCAAGTTTCTGTCCTCTTCTTGTAACTGTCGTATAGCAAGGAACTCCTTCCAACTTACCAAAAACGAAACCACTTGCACTTTGAGTAACTGGAACTTTATCAAGTGTAATATCCCCATAGGGACTTCCTCCTACTTCATAGCTCTTGAGTACCAACTTGATAGTACCCTCACTCGCACCCTTAGAAATAACGTAATTCACCTTCTTTGGCAATGGAGAAACGTCTAGTTCTATCTTTCCAGTATACTCTCCAAAAATAGGTGACACATCAATTTGGGCACTGCAAATCAATGAAATGTAGAATGCCAGCGCACAAAGTAAAGTTCTTTTCATACTGAATTTGAGTTAGTTAATAGCGCAAAGATGCAGAAAAAGAAATCAATCAAATATTTTTTAGGACAAAATATTATGACATACAAGTTTAACAACTTATCATTCCTAGCTCATAACTCCTCACTTTTCATTCCTAACTCAAAACTCATAGCCTCAAGAACTCACAAACTCAAATAACTGCAACGAGCATTCAGCATTGCTGCATGGACTTCCCAAGAACGCTGAAAAGGCTAGGCAGCAAGATTGTCAAGCCGCTGCAGCAGTTTTAGTTTATGAGTTTTGAGGTTTATAAGCCTATGAATTGCGTTGCAAATTTGTAAGTTTATAAATTCATGGATTATGAAACCATGGAATAAAAGTATTATATCGGCAATAAACACGGGCTATATGAAGAAGAGAAAAAATCCTCATCGCAAGACGATACGTATGGAAAAATGGCGAGATTACACATTTTTCATATGAATAACGTGGGATTTCGCCACTTTTTGGTACTTATACTTGTTTTTAACATAATTCCATATTGTTTCATATCTTCGCATATCTTACAATAAAATAGATAGACTAGTGAACTATTTCTAGTATGCCAAGCTGCCAAAAAGAGGTGATTCCAGAACTTTTTTGTATCTTTGCGAATATGAAGAAGATACTGTTTATCTGTCTCGGCAACATTTGTCGAAGCCCCGCAGCCGATGGAGTGATGACTCATTTGGTGAAAGAAGCGAAACGTGAGAAAGATATTTTGATTGACTCTGCCGGCATTGGCGACTGGCATATTGGGCAACTGCCCGACGCTCGCATGCGCCAGACCGGTATGAAACGAGGCTATCAATTCGACCACAAAGCACGCCAATTCCAAACATCCGACTTCTCTCGGTTCGACCATATCTATGTGATGGACAACGAGAACTATCGTATCATCACCCAAATGGCACGCACCGATGCTGATAAGAATAAGGTAGAGATGTTGGCCGACTGCCTACGTGAGCATCAATCCGCCACTATTCCCGATCCTTATTATGGGACAATGGACGACTTCGATTATGCACTCGACTTAATAGAAGATGCTTGCTCACATCTACTAGAAGAATTATAAGCAACGATTTGTCTAATAGTTTAAAAACCAGTGCTTTCAGGTTAAAAGAATCTAAAAGCCACCGATGTTTCCCCCACATTGCAAGAGTAAGTAATATATTTGTACACTATAAACAACTAAAACTTAGATAGATTATGAAAAAGAACGGATTAATACTTATGATGTTTGCTGCCGGACTGTTGGTAACTAGCTGTGCCAGCAAAAAGGAATTGCTAAATTGTCAGAACGAGAATCGCGAACTTACAACCAATTATCAGAATACAAAGGAACAATTGGCAGCTGCAAATGCACGCGTCAGTACATTGCAAGACCAACTAAACCAACAACGTAAAGCGAATGCCGACCTGCAATCATCACTCGACAAAAGTTTGACCAATGCCAACTCTAACAATATCAACATCTCAAAATTGGTAGACCAAATCAACGAAAGTAATCAATACATCCGTCACTTGGTAGAGGTGAAGAGCAAGAGCGACTCGTTGAACATGGTGTTGACCAACAATTTGACTCGCTCACTGAGCAAGGAAGAGCTGAAAGAGGTTGACGTACAGGTACTGAAAGGTGTGGTATACATCTCTTTGGCCGACAACATGCTCTACAAGAGTGGTAGCTACGAAATCAACGACCGCGCTGCTGAGACACTCAGTAAGATTGCTAAAATCATCATGGACTACAAGGATTACGACGTATTGATTGAGGGTAACACCGACAATGTGCCTGTAAATACCGATTCTCCACAGATGAAAAACATCCGCAACAACTGGGACTTGAGTGCCTTGCGCGCCTCTTCGGTGGTGCAATATCTGCAAAACCACTACGGAGTTCAGCCTAAGCGTCTCACCGCTGGTGGCCGTGGCGAATACAATCCTGTGGCAAGTAACGATACAGAGTTGGGCAAACAGCGCAATCGTCGCACCCAGATTATCATCACTCCGAAGCTCGATCAATTCATGGACTTGATTGATAAGGCACCGGAGAAAGAGTAACAAGGAGAGTAAAAAAGAGTGCTTGGTAGAAGCAATAACACTAAGAATAATCTAAAATAGCCTAAGAAGCTACCCATTCATAGCCGGAGACTGTCGAGCAAAAGCAAAGATGGTCTCCGGTTTTGCGTATGAATAAAGAGTCATTCCACCAAATATTTTACGAAATTCCATCACGCCCAAGATTTTTTCTATAACTTTGCGTTCGGTAAGCACAGTGAGGTTTGCCCCTCATTGATTGTACCATACAAGTCGATATACAACTAATATTTTACCGACTATCCATTTGTCAAACACCTATCAATTATAGAACTAACACCTAGTCATGAAAAAACTGTTACTTTCCATCTCACTGTTGCTGGCCTCAGCCGGTACACTATCGGCCTCAACCCAAGTCAACACAGACGTAAAAACGGTCACGCTGCTTAATCCTACGACTGCCGAAATCATCTATACCAGTGGCGAGCGAATGACCGTAGACTTTTATTCCGATAACATTTTCCGCCTGTTTCAAGACAATCACGGTGGGATTCTCCGTGCACCGGAAGCCAACCCACCTGCTCAAATACTCGTGTCGAACGCACGAAAGAATATCAAGCCTCTCAGCATTGCGACCCAAAACGATGCATTCACCATCTCTACCAATCGTGTAAGTGTCCGTGTTGACAAGCAGACCGGCTTACTTAAAGTAACCGACTTGGCTAAAAACAACATTGTTATGGAACAAGCTGCACCCGTAGACTTCAAACATAGCAAGTACATCATGACATTGAAAGGAAAGCCCAACGAATATTTCTACGGCGGTGGTGTGCAGAATGGACGTTTCTCTCATCGTGGGCAGCAGATTGAAATCGTCAATACCAACAGTTGGACAGACGGTGGCGTGGCTTCACCTGCCCCTTTCTATTGGTCGACAGGTGGCTACGGCGTGATGTGCTACACCTTTGCTCCGGGACTATATGATTTCGGTTCAAAAAAGAAAGATGAGGTCTCCATATCGCACGATGCCAATTATCTCGATCTATTCGTGATGGTAGACGACAAACCCACAGCCCTTTTAGACGATTATTACCAACTTACGGGCTACCCGGTGTTGCTCCCTAAGTTCGCATTCTACGAAGGGCACCTCAATGCCTACAATCGCGACTTCTGGAAAGAGACCACCGATAAGAAGAAAGGTATCCTCTTTGAAGATGGGAAATACTATACCGAGAGCCAAAAAGACAATGGAGGCATCAAAGAAAGTCTGAATGGTGAGCTGAACAACTACCAATTCTCGGCTCGCGCAGTGATAGACCGCTACAAGAAATATGATATGCCCTTAGGATGGATTCTACCCAATGACGGGTACGGTGCAGGCTACGGACAGACAGAAACACTTGATGGTAACATCGCCAACTTACGCCAATTTGGAGACTATGCACGCAAAAATGGCGTCGAGATAGGCCTTTGGACACAGTCGCAATTGCATCCCGACCCGAAAGTAAGCGCTCTCTTGCAGCGCGACATCGTCAAAGAGGTGCGCGATGCAGGCGTTCGCGTGCTCAAGACCGATGTTGCTTGGGTGGGCGACGGCTATTCGTTCGGTCTTAACGGTGTCACCGATGTGGGGCAGATTATGCCTTACTATGGCAACAATGCACGTCCGTTCATCATCACACTCGACGGTTGGGCCGGCACACAACGCTATGCCGGAGTGTGGTCGGGCGACCAAACAGGTGGTAAATGGGAGTATATACGCTTCCATATTCCCACTTATATCGGTGCAGGATTGTCGGGTATGCCCAACATTACCTCCGATATGGACGGTATCTTTGGTGGTAAAGACTTAGCCGTCAACGTACGCGATTTCCAATGGAAGACCTTTACACCCATGCAGTTGAACATGGATGGATGGGGCTCTAACCCCAAATATCCGCAAGCATTGGGCGATACAGCCATAGCGCTCAACCGCTATTACCTGAAGTTGAAGTCGGCATTACTCCCCTATACCTACACCATCAGTCATGAAGCAGTAACAGGTAAGCCCATCATGCGTGCCATGTTCCTCGACGACGAAAATGCTTTCACGCTCGGAAGCATGACACAATATCAATATATGTATGGACCATCGCTGCTCGTAGCACCTATCTACCAAGCTACCAAAGCCGACAAAGAGGGCACCGACATGCGCAATGGTATCTATCTTCCAAAGGGTAAATGGATAGATTACTTCACCGGTGATGTGTACGAGGGAGGAAAATTGCTTAACAACTTCGATGCACCACTATGGAAGTTACCTGTGTTTGTGAAGGCAGGAGCCATCATCCCCATGACAATGACAAGCAATAACCCCTCGGAGATAGACAAGCAGTTGCGCATAATAAGCCTCTATCCCGAAGGCAAGACATCGTTTACTCTATACGATGACGACGGAACGACCGAGGCATATAGGCACGGCGAAGGTGCCACCACACTCATAGAATCGCAACTTTCGGGCAAGGGAGAACTAAAAGTAACGGTGAATCCCACCAAAGGAGAGTTCAAAGGGCAACAAAAAGACAAACAAACCATCTTCGTAGTAAATCTGACAGCGGAACCAAAAGCCGTCAAAGCATTCATCGGCAAGGATGGGAAGCAGACTGTGAAGTTGCAAGCCGTGCATTCAAAAGCCGATTTCGACGCAGCCAAGAATGCTTATTGGATGAACGAGGCTCCCACCTTAGCAGATTTCGGATTGAAAGACGACGCGCTTGCTAAGCACACCAAAGGGCGCAATCCACAGATGTGGGTGAAGATAGAAAGCGTGAATACGGCCGACAATACCGTAGCATTGCTCATGAAAGGCTACACCTATGATCGCCCCAACCTACTCGCTCAAAAGACCGGAGCATTGCAAGCACCGGTCGATGTTGCCGTAACAGAGGCTAACACAACAGCCTATACGCTGACACCGACATGGAAAGCAGTGCCTAATGCCGACTACTATGAAGTGGAATACGATGGTATGACCTACTCTACCATCCGTGAACCGCAATTGCTTTTCAGCGATTTGAAGCCACTCACCCAATATAACTTCAAGGTAAGAGCGGTGAACAAAGACGGTGTATCAGACTGGACTACCTTCCAAGCAACAACAAAATCCAACCCGTTGGAGTTTGCTATCCATGGACTGACAGGTAAGACATCAAGCGGAACATCGGCTGAAGACCACGAGGTTTCACGTCTTTTCGACTTCTCAGACAAGGGCGATATCTGGTTTGATTACATGGATAAGAACGGCAAACCGTTTGAACTGGTCATCGACCTACATAGTACCAACACCCTCGACAAGCTACAGTATCTGCCCCGCGACGGTGGTATCTCTGGCCGATTCCTCAAGGGAAATGTATCGGTAAGTGCCGATGAGAAGACATGGAGCGAACCAATTGCATTCAATTGGGCTAATGATGAGAAAACCAAAGAAATAGTTTTTGCCAACAATCCGGAAGTACGCTATGTGAAATTCGTCATCAACGAGGCTGTAAACAAATACCTGTCCGGCCGTGAAATCTACGTATTCAAGGTCCCGGGAACCAAAACCTATATCCCCGGAGACTTAAACCAAGATGGCAAGATAGACAGCAACGACCTCACATCTTACCTCAACTACACTGGATTACGCAAGGGAGACTCCGACTTCGAAGGCTACATCAGCAAGGGAGACCTAAACAGTAACGGTCTCATCGATGCGCAAGACATATCCGAAGTAGCTACCAAACTTGACGGCGGAGCCCGCGCAAGCAGTGAAAAGGTGGACGGAAGCGTATCCATAGCGTTCGACAAAGCCACCTATAGTACCGATGATGATGTGAAAATCGTGGTATCGGGTAAGGATTTGAAGGCTGTGAATGCCATCGGGCTGAACTTCCCTTACAACGAAGCCGAGCTGAAGTTTATGAAGATAGAGCCGTTGGCAGTCAAGAATATGATGAACATGACCAATGACAGACTGCATAAGAATGGCGAGAAAGTGCTCTACCCCACCTTCGTCAACATTGGAGACCAAGCCATTTTGAGCGGTAGTCAGGAGCTGTTCGTCATCCACTTCAAGGCTTTACGCAACATAAAACCAATGACAACCAAAGTTGGTGGCATGCTTGTCTCAACATCGTTGGACTGCAAGCCATTTGAAATCAAGAAATAATAGCAACGTCGCAAGTATCATTTGAGGAATACAAAGGAAAGAAAATTGATTTTCCTTTGTATTCCTCTTATTTTCAACTATCTTTGCAACTAGAATAAATCACCTATATATAATATACTGATAGTATGATTCTTTTTTTCAGAACTCCTTCTAAGAGTGTAATCGCCACAGAGATAGACCACCAACCTTCTCAAGGCGAAGTAGATGCACTGTGCTGGCTCTATGGCGATGCCAGTTTGGTAGAAACCCAACATTTGGACGGTTTCTTTGTCGGACCGCGCCGTGAAATGATTACCCCTTGGAGTACGAATGCCGTTGAGATTACCCAGAATATGAGTCTTAACGGCATTTCGCGTATTGAGGAATACTTCCCTGTAGATACAGAAGAGGCCGAACACGACCCTATGTTGCAGCGCATGTACAAGGGAATCGGGCAGGATGTGTTCACTGTGAGCCATCAACCGGAGCCTATCAAGCGAGTAGAAGACCTCGAAGCATTCAACGAAAGCGAAGGTCTGGCGCTCTCAAAAGAGGAGATGGAATATCTACACACGATTGAGAAGCAGAATGGACGTCCTCTTACAGACTCTGAAATATTCGGTTTTGCACAGATAAATTCCGAGCATTGCCGTCATAAGATATTCGGTGGAACTTTCATTATCGACGGGAAAGAGATGGAATCGTCGCTCTTTGCCATGATTAAGAAGACCACGCAGGAAAATCCGAACAAGATTCTATCAGCTTATAAAGATAATGTAGCCTTCTCACAAGGCCCTACCATTGAGCAGTTTGCACCTGCCGACCAGTCTACAAGCGACTATTTCCGCGTATCGGATATAGAGAGTGTCATCTCATTAAAGGCCGAAACACACAACTTCCCCACCACAGTAGAACCTTTCAACGGTGCTGCTACAGGTACCGGAGGAGAAATTCGAGACCGTATGGGAGGCGGTACCGGCTCATGGCCTATTGCAGGAACAGCCGTCTACATGACTGCTTATCCACGCTTGAAGGACGACAATGGACAAGCTGAAGTGCAACGCGACTGGGAAGATATACTCCCTGTTAGACAGTGGTTGTACCAGACTCCAGAGCAAATCTTGATTAAAGCGAGTAACGGAGCAAGCGATTTTGGTAATAAATTCGGTCAACCTTTGATTACCGGATCGCTCTTAACGTTCGAGCATCAAGAGAATAATGAGAAGTATGCATACGATAAAGTGATTATGTTGGCAGGCGGTGTGGGCTACGGAAAGAAGCGCGACTGTCTGAAGAGAGAGCCACAACCGGGCAACAAGGTAGTTGTGGTTGGTGGCGATAACTACCGTATCGGGCTCGGTGGAGGCTCGGTATCGTCGGTTGACACCGGCCGTTACAGCAATGGTATTGAGCTGAATGCCGTGCAGCGTGCGAACCCGGAGATGCAGAAACGTGCCTATAATCTAGTGCGTGCATTGGTAGAAGAAGATACCAACCCAGTGGTTAGTATCCACGACCACGGCTCTGCCGGTCACTTAAACTGCTTATCTGAGCTTGTAGAAGAGTGCGGTGGAGAGATTGATATGACCAAACTTCCCATCGGAGACAAGACACTGAGTGCAAAGGAAATCATTGCCAATGAGAGCCAAGAGCGCATGGGATTGCTCATCGACGAGGCTCATTTGGAACACGTACAGAAGATTGCTGAGCGCGAACGTGCACCGATGTACGTTGTCGGAGAGACCACCGGCGATGCTCACTTCTCCTTCAAACAGGGCGACGGAGTAAAGCCTTTCGACCTCGATGTGGCTCAAATGTTCGGTCATTCACCCAAGACTATCATGAAAGATAGCACCAAGGAGCGCCACTACAGCAACGTAGAATATGATAAAGCAGACCACATCGACGACTATCTGAACCGTGTACTACAGCTAGAAGCCGTTGCTTGCAAGGACTGGTTGACCAATAAGGTAGACCGTTCGGTCACAGGAAAGATTGCACGACAGCAATGTCAAGGTCAAATACAATTACCTTTGTCCGATTGTGGAGTCGTAGCGCTCGACTATCGTGGCCAAAAAGGTATCGCAACCGCATTGGGACACGCCCCTCAAGCAGGCTTGGCCAATCCCGAAGCAGGCAGTATATTGGCCGTGGCTGAATCGCTTACCAACATTGTTTGGGCACCATTAGCCGATGGAATGGATAGTTTGAGCCTGTCAGCTAACTGGATGTGGCCTTGTCGTTCGCAAGAAGGAGAAGACGCGCGACTCTATTCTGCCGTGAAAGCATTAAGCAATTTCTGCTGCGAACTGCATATTAATGTACCTACCGGGAAGGATTCCCTCTCGCTAACACAGCAATATCCCAACGGCGAAAAGATTATCTCACCGGGTACTGTCATCGTTTCCAGTGGCGGAGAAGTCAGCGATATACGCAAAGTGGTAAGTCCTGTGCTGGTTAACGACAAGAATTCAAGCCTCTATCACGTCGACTTCAGCTTCGACGAACAACGACTTGGTGGTAGCGCCTTTGCTCAAAGCCTCAACAAGATAGGCGATGATGTGCCCACAGTCAAAAACACTGAGTACTTCACCGACTGCTTCAATGCCATCCAAGAACTCATTCGTCGTGGCTGGATTATGGCAGGTCACGACATCTCTGCAGGTGGTTTGATTACTACTTTGCTTGAAATGACATTCGCAAATACCCATGGTGGTATGCGTATCAACCTCTATAATCTAGGCGGTGACGACGTAGTGAAGAACTTGTTTGCCGAGAATCCCGGTGTCGTGATTCAGGTTTCAGACGAGCATAAAGCCGACTTCATGGCCTTTATGGACGACATGGGCGTGGCATTTGCGAAGATTGGATACCCCACACCCAACGAACGTACACTTGTAGTGAAGAAGAATGAGTGGGAACATACATTCGATATAGATGCCCTACGCGACACTTGGTACAAGACATCTTACCTCCTCGACCGCAAACAAAGCATGAACGGAATGGCTAAGAAACGCTATACCAACTACAAGAAACAGCCTGTTGAGGTGCGATTCCCGGCCAACTTCCAAGGCACATTGGCTCAATACGGCCTCAATGCTGACCGCCGTAAGCCGTCAGGAATCAAAGCAGCTATCATCCGAGAAAAAGGAACGAACGGCGAACGCGAGATGGCTTATTCGATGTACTTGGCCGGTTTTGATGTTAAGGACGTAATGATGACCGACCTCATCAGCGGTCGCGAGACCCTCGAAGACATCAACTTGATAGTCTTCTGTGGCGGTTTCTCCAACTCCGATGTACTCGGTAGCGCCAAGGGATGGGCCGGCGCGTTCCTCTACAACCCCAAAGCTAAAGAGGCACTCGACAAGTTCTATGCTCGCAAAGACACCCTTTCACTAGGTATCTGTAACGGTTGCCAACTCATGGTCGAACTCAATCTTATCAATCCTGAGCACGAACACCGCTCACATCTTTGCCATAATACGTCGAAGAAGTTTGAAAGTTCATTCCTCGGTTTGACCATTCCACAGAACGAGAGTGTCATGTTCGGTTCGCTCAGCGGTTCTAAACTGGGTCTGTGGGTGGCTCACGGAGAAGGTCGTTTCTATCTGCCTGAACCCGAAGACCACTACAATATCATTGCCAAATACAACTATGCAGAGTATCCGGGCAACCCCAATGGCTCCGATTACAACGTAGCTGGTATCTGTAGCAACGATGGTCGCCATCTCGCAATGATGCCTCATTTGGAGCGAGCTATCTTCCCTTGGCAGAACGCTTGGTATCCTGAAGACCGCAAAAACGACGAAGTGACTCCATGGATTGAAGCATTCGTTAATGCGAGAAAATGGATAGAACAAGCCTAACAGCTTCTTCCTGTCCCCCTCCATAGAGGAGAGAGGATGCCAAACATTTACAAATGATCATGAAATAAACAAACCCTTACCTTTCAAAGTTTCCCTCCCCCTCCACAGGGAGGGAAGGGGTGGGGCTTTCATCTGATGTATACAACACTATTCAAGACATTTTTCAAGATTGGACTCGTCACCTTTGGCGGTGGCTATGCCATGATTCCGATGATTGAAGCCGACGTCGTCGACAGACACAAATGGGTGAACAAGGAAGAGTTTCTCGACTTGATAGCCATTGCACAGAGTTGTCCCGGCGTCTTCGCTATCAACATCAGCATCTTCATCGGCTACAAATTGCGCAAGACCAGAGGAGCTATCTGTACCGCATTCGGGACAGCTCTCCCCTCTTTCTTGATTATCTTGCTCATCGCGATGTTCTTCCATCAATTCCAAGATAATCCTGTCATCGCCGCCATGTTTGCCGGAATCCGTCCTGCAGTCGTTGCCTTGATAGCGGTACCCACTTTCAATTTGGCCAAGAGTACGCATATTACGCTCACCAATTGTTGGATTCCAATTCTCGGCGCATTGGCCATTTGGCTGCTCAACGTGAACCCTATCTACATTATCATAGCCGCCGGACTGGGCGGATATATCTATGGTAAATTCCTTAAAACCACTGAATAAATGATTTTCCTATTCCTTTTCATCACGTTTTTCGAGATAGGTCTCTTTGGATTCGGTGGCGGTTATGCCATGATTTCACTCATCCAAGGACAAGTAGTAACCAAATGGCACTGGATGACGATGGGCGAATTTACCAACGTGATAGCCATCAGTCAGATGACACCGGGACCGGTTGGCATCAACTCGGCTACCTATTGCGGTTACACAGCCGTACATAATGCTGGCTATGGCATGCTTATGTCTAGTCTAGGTTCGGCCACAGCCACCTTCGCCCTCGTACTTCCTTCGTTCATCATCATGCTTCTTATCAGCAAGATGTTCATGAAGTACATGCACACACCGACCGTACAAAGCGTGTTCACGGGGCTGCGTCCGGCTGTCGTAGGACTCCTTGCTGCTGCCACTCTACTGCTCATGACGCCGGAAAACTTCTATACGCCGGCCAATCCTTGGAAGTTTTGGATTTGTGTGATGCTCTTCGTAGCATCGTTTATAGGAACAAAAATCATCAAAATCAATCCCATCCACATGATTGGTTATGCCGCTTTTGCGGGATTGATGCTACTATATTAGGCTTATTAGAACAATAGATCTAATAAGCCTAATTAGTTTAATACCCAGCCTTTATCGAAATGGCATAACCGCCACCCGATACAGCCCGTAGCTTCAACAAACTCTTATGATTCACCTTTACTTTCTTAATGGTATAATCAGTAGGATTTGTTTTCCAATCAGCCTTCTTCCCATCGCAATAGATCGTAGCTTCGTATTGCTTGCCGGGAGTCAGGAAATCCAACTTCAACTTCGATTCATGGGCATGGTTCCCAGCCACACTACCTACAAACCATTCCTCACTTCCCTTCGCCTTTCGGGCCACCGTGATATACTCTCCCGGCTCGGCTTCCAAGTAACGTGAATCGTCCCAGTCCACCGCCACATCTTCTATGAACTTGAATGCATCTAAATGTTTTTCGTAATTCTCCGGTAAATCGGCCGCCATCTGTAGCGGACTGTATAGCGTTACGTACAATGCCAACTGGTTACAGATGGTTGCCATGACCCTCGCATAGTTATCCGGATTCACCTTATTCACATCCATTTCGAAGATACCGGGCGTATAATCCATCGGTCCACCTTGTAAACGAGTGAACGGAAGTATCGTCACATGCTTGAGAGTACACCCTTCCGACGCCTGAAACTCTGTTCCACGAGCCGACTCATTGCCTATCATATTCGGATAAGTACGGCATAATCCCGTCGGCCGGACAGCCTCATGGGCATTCACCATAATATGGTGTCGAGCCGCTTCCTTCACACAATAGAGGTAATGGTCTATCATCCATTGGTCGAAATGATGCCCACCATTCGGGAAGATATTACCTACATAGCCACTCTTTACTACGTCGTAACCATTGTCGTTCATAAATTGATAGGCTGCATCCAACTGCCGTTCGTAGTTCACTACACTCGAAGATGTCTCATGATGCATCATTAATTTCATGCCGCGGGCGTTGGCATAAGCTTGTAACATAGGCACGTCGAAATCCGGATACGACTTCGTAAAGCTGTAGTTATATTGCTTCTGCCACGTATCTTCCCATCCTTGGTTCCAGCCTTCGACCAGTAATTGCGAGAATCCATGCTTACTGGCAAAGTCGATATACTCCTTCACACGAACATTATTGGGTGCATGCCGCCCCGTAGGCTTTAATTTCGTATAGTCGGTCTCCCCAAGTTTGATAGCTTGATAGTCAGCATAGTTCCACGTACTCTTGCCCGTTATCATCTCCCACCACACTCCCATGTACTTCACAGGGTGAATCCACGACGTATCAGTCAATTTACATGGTTCATTCAAATTCAGTATCAAGTGAGAAGCCAAGATGTTACGTGCATCATCGCTCACCATCACCGTACGCCAAGGCGACGTTGCTGGGCAGCGCAAGTAGCCTTTTCTGCCTTTCGAGTCGGGCGTCAAACACGATTCAAAGGTCATCGTCTTATCGTCCAACACCAAGTGCATGGCCGAATAATCCACCAATGCCGCCTCGTGAATATTGATATATAACTCCTTATCAGTCTTCAATTGCAACGATGTCTGAACCGCTGTCGGACCGATAGGTGTCTGCGTTGCATTCGGTGTAATGGCTTGCTTCATGAGTCCGCGAATCTCCGAAAGCTTAGAAATATGATATTCATATTCGTCGGTATCGTAGTCGCCGGGAATCCAATAAGCCGTATGGTCGCCCGTCATGGCAAACTGCGAGTGTTCTTCTTTCACGATGATATTGTCCATTCCCTCCTGTCTGGGAAATTCATAGCGGAATCCCATGCCATCATCATACACACGGAAGCGTATCACCAGTCGCCGTTTAGTATCGGTCTGTAGCAGCGTTACGGCCATCTCATTATAGTGATTACGAATCTGTGACACCTCTCCCCACACGGGTTTCCATGTCTCATCGAAAGTAGACTGCTCTGTCTTGTCTATCATAAAATGCTCCATCAAACTAGGATAATTGATCAATTCCAAGCCTAGATACGAGGGGCGCACCACCGTTTGCCCTTTATAAGACATCTCATAACAAGGGCGACCGCCGTTTACCCCAACCTTTACCACGATATTCTTATCGGGCGAAGTAATCGTTTGAGCCACAGCCAACAATGGCAGTAGCAGCATTGCTAATACAATCTTCATTTTCATAGAATACAACTTTTTCCTTATGAGCGGATATTAATACCGTCCGCTCTTCTTGATTAACTCTTTCAAATTCTCCATGAAGTCTACATTGGCCGTGAGATCTTCTATATTCACGTGCATTCTGTAGCGCCAATAATGATGCGGATTGGCCGGAATATTAATACGTTCGGCATTGGCATCGGCCAGTCGCAACTTCTCGTCAATAGCCAGCCAGTCTTGTATTGACACCACGCAAAGCATCGACGGGCATACCAAGTGGCACTCTATAATCTCTCGTGCCAACCATCCGGGCAACGGATGCGGTGCACTTCCACCACGATAGAGCATTGTATTGTAATACAGTTGCGTGCGGTCAGCATCCTCATCCCACCACTGTCGCAACGTAGGCATGTCGTGACTGGAGATGGTACATACCGAACGGTACGGATTCCGACTTAAATAACTGAACCTAACAAAGGCCTCTTTCGGCATACTCTGTATTTCCAAACTCAATATTTTGAGTTCGTTCATCACCCAAGACACACAATCGGGCACCATACCCAAGTCTTCGGCGCACGTCATCATACGCGTAGCTTGTATCAGCCGGGGCAACTTCTTCATCGCCTCTCGATACCAAAACTGATTGTTCCGACGGTAGAAATAGTCGTCATAAATACGGTTGAATGTCATTTGATCAGCTTCATCCAATGCCTTATAAGTGTAGTCGTGTTGGACAGAGATACGTGGATGAAACAAGTCGGGATTCTTTCTGTCGCGCACAAACAGCACATCGCTGATAAGCGCATAGAGGCCTTCGCGCAATTTCTCGTCGCTCTCACCCGTCCGAGTGGCAAAGATAGCCTCCACTTTTCGCTGTGTATCGTATTCAGAGCGCATCTCGTAGACTCCTTTCTGCAACTCTTTCAAATACATCTGCTTCACTTCCGCACCTCTTTCTCCAAACAGTCGAGTAACCACCTCGTCTGTTATATAAGGTCGTAAGAACCGTTCTTCGTGGAAATGAAGGCCGTATGCCTCAATTTCTTCGCGATTCAAGCCGATGGCCGGAGCAAACTGCCCAAGCAAACCATGCACCGACTCAATGGGAATCTCCCATATTCGGAAGAATCCCAACACATGATCAATGCGATAAGCATCGAAGAATTGCTGCATATTGCTGAACCGGCGTTTCCACCAAGCACATCCGTCTTTCAACATTTCCTCCCAGTTGTAAGTGGGAAATCCCCAATTCTGTCCGTTTACGGAGAAGTCGTCGGGAGGCGCACCGGCCTGTCCGCTGAGATTGAAGTAGCGTGGTTCCATCCACACATCACAACCGTAGCGACTCACCCCGATAGGTATATCGCCCTTCAAGATAACGCCTTTGCTACGTGCATAGCCATGTACGCCAACCATCTGCGTATAGAGGATATACTGTACATAATAATAGAAAGCCACACCGGCAAATGCTTGATTGGCAGGATTGCTCAATTGTTTGCGCTCATGCTCATCCCATACGCGATGGTCGAGCCACTGCGAGAAATCACCAGTGCCATAATCGTCGCGCAATTGGCAATATCGGGCATAGGGCACAAGCCACTGTTCGGCCTCGGTAAAGAACTTCTTGAAATCGGCCGATGCCAATACCTGTGTACCCTCTTGGGCAAACAACTCTTTCAAATAAGCTGTCTTGACCTCGTTTACCTGTTCATAATCCAGCTGTGACAAACTGTTCAACTCTCTCCGTTTCTCTTCAAATGCCTTCCGAAGTTTCACACTCTTGAGCTTTGGCAACCGAGTAAAATCGGCGTATTGCGGATGGAGGGCAAACACACTGATACAGCTATAAGGATAAGAGTCGGTCCACGTGTGCGTAATAGTGGTATCGTTAATGGGCAACACCTGCAGCACACGCTGTCCTGTGGCACTCACCCAGTCTATCATTTTCTTTAAATCTCCGAAATCGCCCACACCAAAACTATCCTTAGAGCGTAGCGAGAACACGGGAACTAAGGTTCCAGCCAATCGTCGGTTGCTGATTTCAAAGAACGACTGGTTGAGCAAATAAACAGCCACATCGCCTTCTTTCATATCCGCCAAC
This sequence comes from Prevotella sp. S7 MS 2, assembly GCF_000762865.1. Lineage (NCBI taxonomy): Bacteria > Pseudomonadati > Bacteroidota > Bacteroidia > Bacteroidales > Prevotellaceae > Prevotella > Prevotella sp. S7 MS 2. Next base: position 16,136 of record NZ_JRPT01000010.1, read on the forward strand.
TCAATAGTACGGTTATAACCGACCTCCCACAGGGGCTCTTCAGCAACGCCCTCGGCCACGAACTTAAACTCCATGCGATTGCCTACAAGGCTGTCGGCATGCAAATCTATCGTCCACTCGTTGCGTGCATGTTCGTACATGGGCAGAGCTTTTGCCGTATTCCACGAGCCTAAGGCATCCGTCCGCCCTACCAAGGCCAACCGCTCATGGGCACGCAATTGCGGAGCTCGCACCATCACACGCACCGTTTTACTGAATGCTGTAGGCTGTTGTACGACTGTTCGACGACGATTCACACACTCCGTGAAAGCCGAACTATACAGATAAGTGTCTTCCGGCATCTCCAGCCATCGGTCGTAAATAGTGTAATTTGTCCCTTTCACGGCATTCAGTTCTAGCCGGTGAATCTCGGTCGACCACTCCTGTCGTCGACTGGCTCCCTCACAATCCACGCTATAGAAATAACTGATAACCGTGTTCTGTGCACTCTTCGCCTTCGTCATCTGGTACGTCCAATGCTGTCCATCGACCGTCGACATACGATATTGAGATACCTTTTTCTCACCGTCTTTACCTGTTACAACATCGTTGAGCAACAAATCTTCACCGAAAACGGTATGGTACTCGATATTGAATATTAACTTCATACTTCTATGGTTAGTATCTTTTCTGACTGTAAAGATAATCATTTATAAATAGGTGTACACCCTGTTGGATAGAAAAATTGAATCATCGGCATGAAATAAAAGGTACAAAAGTCCCATCTCGGCCTTCCTCGAAGAGCGAAAGAAGCTTTGCTGAGGGAACGTTAGAGACGAATAGCACTCACCCAAATCGTCCCATCTATCCGAAAGATAACCCTTTTCAATAACCATAGACCTTTGGCTAAACGGTAAAAGGCGACGCAACTTGTCCGAAGGAAAATCCTTGCCAAGAGCCGTAACCCCTCGCCCAAATAGTGAAAGACAACACTGCCTTTCAGGCAGGAAACTCATCAATTCCTACTCTTACCCTATCACTATAATAGCAAGCCACAACGTGGCTACCCTCTGTGTTAGCCGCTTGCCGGAGTGAAACAACGGCTGGCGGAGTGATAAAGATATGAGATTTGAGTGCCTTTAGGTACCCCCCGAAACGCAAAACTGCTATTGGGCGAATGCAATTCGCCCCTACTCACCACTCATAATTCATCACTTCTCACTCTAATCTCGTCTACTTATCCACTTAAAACCATCTCCCTCCCCTTTTGGGGAACCATCGGTCATCGACCGAGTAGTCGCTGTCGGCTCAGCCGGTACGACGGTAAACGAGAGAGGTAATGGCTGGGGTGGGCTGTTGCAGCAGCTTCCCAGCATCGCTGCCTCGACTTTTCAGCATTTCTGAATAGGCTATGCAGTAAAACTGCGGAGTCCTTGCAGTCTGATAGTGAACAAGGCTACGAGTGGACAAGTAGCCGAGTTGGGAGATTAGTATTTGAGTTTTGATTGAAAAAAATGAAGCATAAAGAGAGGCAGTAGAAGCATGGTAAAGATAAAACAACCCATTCCTCATTCCTCACTATTCACCCTATTAGACTCCTCATTCTTAACTTCTCACTCCTAACTTTACCATTGTGTGTCCGCGCACAATCCTTGATTTACATCAAGAAAGATATTAAAAATATGCTAAAGAACATACAAACTCTTGTTCGATTCAAAAAGCCGATGTATCTTTGCAACGTCAAAAAGACAACAGGATTAGTTTTCTAAGGTAAGAAAAGAAAGATTGTTTAGGGATTAAACAAATAGGTTTAGTTAAGGTAAAAAAAGATTGTTATAAAGGAATATACTAAATAGGTTTAGATTAGATTAGAGAAGTTATAAAGACAGTAGGTTTAGTTAAGGTAAGAAAGAAGATTGGTACTCAGGTATAACACTATTTTTAAGGTTTTTAGTTATTTAGGTTTAGGTATTTAGATTGTCAATTTAAGAAGGTTAAATTGAAGAGGTGGAGCCGAAAGGCGGCCCACCGCGTCGGAGGGGAGAAATCCTTTTCCGATTTTTTTATTCTATCTAATACCCTCATCAATCTATTTGAGTTTTTTACCAGTCAGTAAAAAAGGCCATAAAGAATTATACAATGAAAAAAAACGCCTTATTAAAGAGATTATTTCTTTCTTTTTTCAATCTTTGTACTACGAATTAGAAACCTTAATAATAGAGTTATAACAATCTATAAAGAACAAAAGCATTGTGCAAGTTGCTCCATGACCCTAAAATAATCCCCCAAAAGGAGTGAGTCTCTCAGATTTAATTTGTACCTTTGCCATGTCTATCGTC
>NZ_JRPT01000011.1:0-3449 GCF_000762865.1 Prevotella sp. S7 MS 2
GAGAAGAAGAAGCAGGAGGAAGAGAAGAAGAAGCAGGAGGAAGAGAAGAAGAAGCAGGAGGAAGAAGAAGCAAGACGAAAGAAAGAAGAGGAGGAGAAGCAGAAGCAACTTACGCTCAACCCTACTTCAATCACGTTGACGTCTCTTCAAACAAAGAACGTAGAGATTAAGAACGGAACGGCACCATACGAAGCAAAGGTTGCTAATGACGAGATTGCCCGTGTAAGGGTGGATAATAAAGATAACTATATCGCTGTTACTGGCTTAAGAGAGGGTACGACAGAGATTGTGGTAACCGACAAGAATATGAAAACAGGAAAGGTGACTGTTACGACGCGCAATCCTCAACCCATCACGGTAAGCAAGGCTAACGTGACATTGTCGGTTGGCAAAAGCGAGCGTGTAAACATTCAGTCGGGACGCTACCCTTATAAGGCTGTGGCCGCAGATAAAAGTGTTGTTGAGGTGTCTGTTACGGATGCAACGATAACAATAAAGGCCTTGAAGGAAGGAAGAACGGATGTGACTGTGACGGACAAGGTCGGTGCTAAGGGACGCATAGCTGTTACGGTGTCGAAATAAGTTTAGTGGTTAAATATATTGGTGTGTTGTGTTTACACACCCCTCCTCCCCCTCTTCAATGCATGTTTCTACAAGTATTGTTGAGGGGTTTCTTTTATTTTTAGCCAAATGGGTTGTTAGATCCAAAACGTGTTTTTTAAAATTTAGGGAATTTCAGTTAATTCACTCCAGAACCTCCCAAGAGCATCCATAAACTGCATTCTTTTTACTCTAAAATTTCACCTCTCATCAATAGATTAAATAAAATGAAAAAAAGAGCTATTTTCTACCCTATTCTCTTGATGATACTCTTACACACAACAGGGTGTAAAACCTTAGTATCACATAGAACGAGTATGAAAATTATGACATACAATGTTGCTATCTTTATGAGAGATTCTATGTATCCTCTCAACTATAAAAATATTGCTGCCGGCATACATGAGCAAAAAGCAGATGTGATTTGCCTTAACGAACTTGACAGCATGACAACAAGAACCCAACATGAATACCAATTAAAACAATTAGCCTCATTTTTCCCAACATACGAATACAAATTCGCTAAAGCTATGGATTATCAAGGTGGCAGTTATGGTGATGGCATCCTCTATAGGGCAAAGTGTGTAAACCAATATACAATTCCATTGCCTAAAGCAGAGGGAACAGAACCTAGAGTAATGGCCGTTATAGAGACTCCGTCTTATATCATTGCTTCTGTACACTTAGACGTAGAGGAGAAAGCCCATCAAGCCCAAATAAATGCAATTAACAACTTCTTCGCCACACATTTTAAACATAGCGATAAACCCATCTTTTTAGGAGGGGATTTAAATGCACATCCACTCTCTGAAACTTTAAAAACATTCGGACTCGATTGGGTAGTATTATCTGAGCAGTCTCCGACTTATCCTGCACTTGCGCCCAATGAATGTCTAGATTATATACTTTGGTATAAACATTCACGCAAGGTGAAACTACAGCAAACCCAGGTTATCAAAAATTTTAAGAGTAGTAATATCAAAAACTCTTCTGACCATTTACCGGTTATGGTCGAAGTCATTTTCTAAAAATCAATTCATTATTCATGAAAATACGCCGCTTTTTATTCTGCTCTATACAACATTATGCCTCTTCATACTTGGGCATGCAGTTTCTTATGCTCAAAAGGTTGACTATCGAGTAATCCCTATTCCTAATACAATACAACCTATTCAAGGAAAGGGATTCTTACTAAATTCAAAAGTCAATATATGTATTCAAACTAAGCATCATTCATTGAACAAGTATGCAATCTTTCTTTCAAATTACTTAAAAGAGCAACACATTATCATCTGTAATCGACTCAACCCTCGGTCTAAGGTGTAGTTCGTTCCATTTCATGGCACGTTTTCTCGCCATGGCAGAGCTTAAGTAAACTTAGCTCTGCTCATCTGGCTTAACGAAAACCTTCGGTTATCAGTACAACGAAATCATCCGTTCTCTCATGAGTATCTACTTCTGTGGCGGTTCATGTACCCCAGGATGTCACTACTCATTTGATGAACCACCTCTCGCCTCATCCGACACTTCGCACTTGTAGCTCTGATACTATCCTCAGAGCGATAAAGGAGTTGACGAAAGAAAAAAAAGTTTGGCTTCCCGAAAGAAAGCTGTTCTTTTGAAACCCTACAATCTCCTACTTTAGATATTCTTCACACAAGGCGACCCACAGCGAGGCACCTATGGGAAGGATTTCCTGATCGAAGATGTACTTAGGATTGTGTACCATAGGCGTTTCACCATTACCTAACATGATGTAACTTCCTGGTCGTTCTTGCAACATAAAGGCAAAGTCTTCACTGCTCATCACCGGCTTGCAAGGGTACACTACATTTTCCTCTCCAAAATATTTGCGTGCCACTTCGGCAGCAAAAGCTGTTTCTTCGTGCGAATTGACAAGTACTGCTCCGGGTTGTCCTTCTTTTATTTCATATTTACATCCAAAGCATTCTGCTTGGGCAGAAGTGATCTCACGAATACGTTGCAACACCAGCTTACGCCCATCGGGCTGCATGTTGCGCATAGACAACTTGAGTACAGCTTCGTCTGGAATAACATTTCCTGCATTACCTGCTTGGAATGAGCCGATGGTGACCACGCCATTATTCCAAGGAGAGAGGTTGCGTGCTACAATCGTCTGTAGTGCCATCACCAAAGAAGCACCCGCAACGATGGGGTCAATGCTTAATTCGGGCATAGAACCATGACCGCCACGCCCCATTAAGCGTATCTCCCAATTATCTACAGCCGACATTGTTTCTCCATCATGGAAATGCAGAACCCCCTTTGGTAGCCCTGGTACATTGTGTATGGCATATATTCTATCGGCATTAAACTTCGTGAAAAGTCCATCATCTATCATCGAAGGACCGCCCTGCATGGTCTCTTCGGCAGGCTGAAAATAGAAGTAAACGGTACCATTAAAATGCTTTGTGTCTGCCAGATACTTAGCTGCCCCAAGTGCCATAGCACTGTGACCGTCGTGTCCGCAGAGATGAGAAATACCGTCATGCCTACTTTTATAAGGTAGGTTATTGATTTCTTGAATAGGGAGGGCATCCATGTCGGCTCTAATACCTATTTTCTTCTTTCCATCGCCATGCCTTAGTACACCGACCACCCCCTCAATGCCATGTTTTCCTACATGCTCATGAACCTCGTAGCCCATATTCTTTAGTAGATCGGCAACATACTTGCCTGTATTTACCTCTTGGGTAGATAGTTCAGGCTCTTGGTGCATCGCTTCCATCCACTGTTTCATCAGTGGCAACATAGCAGCCAATTCTTTCATTGGCTTTACGTTCATTTTACTCATATCCCTTAATTCCGCAACACTATTATAAATTGAA
>NZ_JRPT01000012.1:0-42504 GCF_000762865.1 Prevotella sp. S7 MS 2
GACGATAGAAATGGTAAAGATACAAATTAAATCTGAGAGACTCACTCCTTTTGGGGGATTCTTTTCGGGTCATAGAGCAATTTGACTCTGCGTCCATGTCAATCTCGCGACTTCTAAGCCAATAACGTCCAAACACCCTATAGAACCATCAGCCCCATTACTTCATTATAGCCCCATTATGCTCATTGATGGAATACGAGGGTATCAAGAATTCAACTCAGGCCGTTGGCTTTCATTCGACGGTTTCGATGTAGATGTTACAATAGACTTGCTAAAACCGACTGTTATTCAGAAAGTAGATTTCAATGTTTGTGTTATAAAGAACGAATGGGCTTTTGATGCTAGAAGCTTCAAAGTTTTAATTTCAAATGACGGGACAACCTTTAGAGAGATAAGATCCACAGAATACCCCCCTTAAAAGAAGACTCACCCGACGGCATGCCTACACTTTCTTTAATTTTTCCTCCGACACAAGCACGCTATGTAAGAGTACAAATAGGCTCTGAAAAGCATCTACCAACGTGGCACATGGGAAAAGGCCTGCAAGGGTATCTATGTATTGATGAGATAGGTGTTTATTAGATATAGTGTTAATTCTGTTTTAGTATGCCAGCTATTGCAACTCATCAATTGCATCGCCGGCATCTTTTTCACCCCTCCAACAGTGTTTCAGCCATTTCTTCTGGGCTGACATAGGGCATGCCGAAGGCGAGTTCGTCGTCGGTAAAAGTATCAAGTATGTCGCGAGCTTCCTTCTCCGACACCTTTGGCTCGCCGTTTTTACCCGGCGTAGCAAGCATAGCCGCCAACACAGCAGCGCGATAATCATCGATTTGTTCTTGTTCCATTGCTGAATATCTTACATATTAATATTGCGAATTTACACATTTAATTCGGATAAGCCATGAGCTGCTATTGGTTTTTGGAAATTCCCCTCGCACCTTTAGGGATTTCCTATAGCGTGTTTAGGAGAATTCTCCCAACGTTCTATCAACGTTTAGGCTATATTTGCAACAAATAAAATATTTACCGATAATTTGTCTATTCATCACTGCAGAGGCTTCGCAGCGTTGCTGCCTAATCCAATCAGTGAGGCTGCAAAGGCGAGGCAGCATTGTTGCCACGGCCTTTCAGCGAACCAACTGTGTATAGGGTATTTGTAGATAGTGTATCAATAGAGTGCTGTTCCAAGCCAAAAGATACAACGTAAGCAACCATGTGGTGGCGCGAAGGCCTATTTGTAAAGGTCCATGGGTGCTTTTGAAAAGACACGCAAAAGCCAATGGGATGATGAAAATCCAGTCGGCCGACATAATATATACTTCGTTAATGCCGAAGCCTAATACTAAGTGTAACACCACATCCACCATCATCCACGACATGACCATGAGCATGAAGCGGTCGTGGCGACCCATCCACAGGCCCACGATAAATAGCAAGACAATGACAGCCTCAACCACATAATTCACAATCGACCGATAACTCACGAACACAGGGCGAGTGAACGATACGTCTTCCAACAAATGGTCACGGTGCAACTGAATAGGTTCACCGAAGAAATTCTCCACCAATGTCTGCACACGCGAGGTGGTTACATCGGTCATACTCAACAGTGGTAGGTTGGCTATGGGGCTACCCGAATGTTCCGCCATCCATTTGTCGCGCTGTGCTGTACGCTTAGTCAGTTCGTCAGGATTCTTCTCACGCTGTTTTACTTCTATATGATGTATGGCTTGTTGCTGCGGAACTTCGTACGTATGGTATTGGAAAAGATAGATACTCACAAGTGCTACAAGTGGCAACACGCCTCCAAATACCACTATTCGCCAACGAAACACACGCTTGCCGTCAACAAACAAGGCTGCCAACAGAGTCTTTGCGCCATTGGTAAGCGTCACACCGGCCGTGAGAAAAAGTAATATCGTCCACTGCCACAAGGGCAATCGGCGATGCTCACGCATAGCTTTCCCAACAATATACAAGGTCATAGACAGCAAGAAAAGGGAGAGTACGAAGTGGTCAGGTACCAACAAGGCGACCATGATATGCCCGAAACTATAGAAGAGAAGCGTCAGCAACAGGGCGTCCCACAACCTTAGCCCCATAACATCTCGATGTAGTCGATAGATAAAGACGATGGAATAAACAGCACAAAACGTAGTCAATGCTCCTATAAGGTAGACCGCATAGTTACTACCCGTGTTGTACATCAGTTCCTGATTGAGCAAATAGAGCGGATAAAGAATGGACAAGAACAACGGATGACGACTGGTCTCGAAATGAATACGCAGGTTAGACAGGGTGATATACGACCAACAATCGTAGCCCGACATGCGGAAATGGCGTGAGAAGATAGTCCAAAACCCTAACCTACCACCCTTGAGGAACAGCGGCGAATACTGCTGAATCATCACAAAGAGTAAAGCCACCACTACCAAGAAAGTCACGAGGGCTATCCAACGTTCCTCGTTTTTCAGTCGGAAAATATTCATAAGAATGCCAAATATTCTATGATTAAGACCACATTATAGACGAAGCAATAAACCGTTATGAGTCCTAACAAGCCACGCAACGGCAACAGGAAACGGCGTGGAACGCCTTTGACAAGGCACGCTAATACGATGGGGAACACGAAAGCCCAATGTGGACTCATGATATAAACCTCATTTATACCGAATCCCAAAGCCATGTGTATCATCATATCAAGAGCAAAGAACGAGACTGCCAACCACATCAGGCGGTTGCGACGCCCTATCCAAAGTCCCAAGAGGAAACACACCACCAACACGCCTTCAATCACATAGTTCGTCCACCAACGATAATTGACGATGACAGGTCGCCCGGTCAACGTATCACCCAACAAATAGTCTTGGTGCAACAAGATAGACTCGCCGAAGAGATTTTCCACGGCTGTGGCTGTGCGTGAGGTCGTTATATCGGTCCACGACCAGAATTCGCCCTTCTTCACCGGCTTACCTTGGTGGGCATTCAGCGGTTTCTTATCGTTGGCACGCTTCTTCTCCCATGCACGAATCTTCATCACCGAGTCGGCAGCATGAGCCACCTTAGTAGAATCCCAAGCTGGCCAATCCTTGGTAAATTGAGCTACCAACTGCGCTCGTTCTTTATCTTTAGCTCGCTTTTGTGCCACCTTGCGTGCCTTCCAACGCGGATATTGATATTCGTGATACTCCATTCGGGCAAACACCCATATCAACAATGAGGGCACAAGAATGGCCAAAACAAGATTGAGCGGACGGAAGAATCGACGCCCATTCACAAACCAATTGGCCATAAACACTTTCAATCCGTTATTGAGCGAGATGCCTGCTGTAACGAGAAAGAAGAGGATTGTCTGCCACTTCGTGAAGGGTTTATGCTGCTTGAGTTTCTTTCCGCTGACGTAAAGTGTCAACAGAAGCATGAACATGGAGAGCGAAAAATGATCGGGCACACACACCGATACCAGCACATAAGCAAAACTGAACAGCATGAGCGACAGCAGTGTGGCATCGAATTGTGGCAACTCAATGACTTCGCGGAGTATACGATAGAGAAAGATAAAACTATAGAGGGCACCCAATAGCAGGATAACAGCCATGATAAAAGGGGCACAATTGATACCCGTAAGAGCCATCAATGCTTGGTTGAGTTGCGCAGGGAGGTACATGAAAAAGGCCAACAACGGGTGTCGATAGATGTTATACTCCGTGAACCAATGCGACAATACGGCATAGGTCAAGGGGTCGTAACCCGACACATGGAAGTTGGCTACAAAGAGTTTGTGATAATTTTCGGCCGGAAGAAGGAATCTATCGGCATACTTGATAATGACCAATGCATTGAGCAAGAGGGTCGTCAAGAATACGAAGAACGCCGGCCAACGCTCTTCATACTTGATTCTGAAGATGCCAAAGATACGTTTCATTTGCGCTTTAAGAAATATCTGACCAAGAGAAAGTTGACAGGTACGCACACGCAGAACATCGGAATAGGAGCCAACGTCTTCGGAACACCCACCCACAAGAAGAAGTTGAGCGTACCCATCTGAAGCAGATAGTTGACCACATGCGACAAGGCAAAGCCCGCACCACGCTTGGCGCTGGCTTTCACACGGAACGTAAAGTAAGTGCTGGCCAAATAGTTAAAGATGAAACTAATGGCATATCCTATCGTCATGGCGGGATTGTGTCCCATCTGCTTGAGCAATAACAGGTAGATACCATATTGCAACAACGTGGCCAACCCACCGACAATACCAAACCGTATGATTTCTCCGAACTGCTTATTCACCCTGTATGATCTCATCAATATCGTGCAAAGGTAATGGAAATTCGGCAAAGTGGTGATGAAAGCGTGGATTATTCTTTCACTACCTTCGGCCCACGCACCTTGTCACGAGTAGAAAGTCCACTCTTCACCTCAATATTAATACCATCGCTCAAACCTGTTGTGATGGCACGTTTGGTATAGGTTTTCTTATCACCTTTGCCCCCAATGATATACACATAAGACTTGCTGCCTTGGAATTCGATGGCACTTTCGGGGATAGTAAGCACATGATTGGCAGCAGCCAGCACGATTTCGGCATTGGCACTGTAGCCACTACGGATATGAGTACCGCCTATCTCGGTAACAGCTGCTTTGATTTCAAACTGGTTAGCACCATTACTTTCTACCGCTTTAGGGGAGATATATTCGAGGTTAGCCTTCAAGCTGGAATTCCGTAGAGCGCCAATTGTGATCTTCATCGGCATGCCCGAAACCAGTTGACCGACCTCTGTCTCGTCAATATTACCGCGGAATATCAAATCGGACATATTAGCAACGGTGGCAATTGTGGTACCATCGTTGAACGTATTGCTAAGGATAACGGTGTTACCTACCTTGACAGGGACATCCAATATGAGCCCACTGATGGTGGAACGGATGAGAGTGCTACTCGTATTGGCATTGCTCTTAGATACACCATCGCGCACCACTTCGAGGTTATCGGCAGCAGCTTGCACCTCTTCTTTGGCTTGCTTCAAGGCTTGAGCTATCTTATCATACTCATCGGCTGCCACCAATCCTTTGTCAAAGAGTTGTTTTTCGCGGGCATAGTCTACCTGTGCTTGCTTCACATTGATTTGAGATAAGCGCACACGAGCTTGTGCATTGGCCAACTGCCCCATATCGGGAATCACCTTTACCTTGGCTATTATCTCACCAGCTTGCACTGTTTGACCGGCTTCTTTCAACAATTCGGTAATGATACCACTTATCTGTGGCTTCACGTTTACCTCATTGCGCGGCTCTATCTTACCCGTTACGACGGTGGTTTTCTTCAAGTTCATCACCTTAGGAGTGAACTCGCTATACACGTCGGCAGTAGGTTGCGACTTAATCCAAAGAAATACAAAGGTTCCAACAAAGAGACATAGAACCAATGCAGCGACCACAAATTTCCAATACTTTTTCATTTCTTCGCTTTAAATCTTCTGTTTCTTCCCCTCTAATCATAGAGAAACAAGGGGATAGAAGTAGTTGTTTATTATTTTATGTTCATTGTTTCAGCACTTCAATATCGTCTCTCTCCCCCTTTGGGAAGAGCCGAGGTGGGGGCTTTACTCATCTCTCATAGCATCTACCGGTTTGATACTCATAGCTCTTCCGGCAGGTGCCAAGCCTGCCAATACGCCTAAGATACTGATGAAAACCGTTGCTCCCAAAGCTGTCCAGAAGCCCACTTGGAAATGAGCTGAGACTACTCCACCGGTAGTATTACCCATTTCGAGCAACTGAAGGATGAGTACGGCAAAGAGAATGCCGCTCATCCCCGCCACAGCCGTAAGCAATACACTCTCTGAGATGATTTGTCCGAGGATGTTACAGGGGGTTGCTCCGATAGCACGACGAATGCCTATCTCGGTCGTTCGTTCCCTTACAGTCACCATCATGATATTAGATACCCCGATGGCTCCAGCCAATAAAGTTCCTATTCCCACCAACCAAATGAGGAAATTGACGCCTTGGAACAAGTTATCTACCATACCAAACATCACTTCGGTATTGAATATCGTAATAGCCTTCTCGTCAGTTGGATCCACGCGATGGGCTCTTGCAACCACTTCACGCATCCGATTGGTAATCTCACCCATCTTCACTCCGCGCTTTCCCGTAACGCAAATAAGATGTACTTGGTCTCCCGTGTTGTAGGCTTGGCGCATCATTGTAATAGGGATAATGACACTCTCTTGCGTGCTTCCATTGATACTTATGTTACCGGTACTATAATCTACACCCACAATATTATAATAGATGGAATCTATACGCACCAATTGTCCACAAGGATCTCCACCATTTGGGAAGAGCGTCTTATACACTTTCTTGCCTATTACACACACTTTACGCCCCTGCTGTATATCCATTTGATTTAGATAGCGGCCATAGTAAATCTGCGGTTCTTCCACTTTCACATAGTCAGCTTGCAATCCTTTCACCGTACACGAAGCTTTCTTATCGCCCACAACGGCAAATCTGCCCCATTGACTGAGCATCGGTGAGACTATATCTATCTCCGGAATCTGCGCTTTCAGACGCTCCACATCCTTGTAATCCATATACCATGAACGGCCTTTCCGATAACCGGCATACGCCTTCGTGGTATTCTGTGCAAAGATAATAGCGGAATTTGAGGCAAATCCGGAGAAGTTTTTAGACAGCATTTCCTTCATTCCGTTGCCACCACCGATAAGGGCTACCAGCATGAACACCCCCCAAAAGATACCGAATCCAGTCAAGAACGAACGGCTCTTATTGCGTGTGAGCGTATCGAGTATTTCTTTGTATGTATCTAAATCTATCCTCATAGCGTTATTCAGCCCTTAATGCTTCAATCGGTCTAATATGTGCCGCCTTACGAGCGGGAATCAATCCGGCCAACGTTCCGGCCAATACCATCACCAAAGTCGCTTCCACACACACGTCGAAACCAACTGTCGGATTAACAAACATCTGCAAAGTGAACAGCCCGGAATCTATCTTTTCGTGCCCGATAGTGGCATCCATGATTTGATTAGCCACCATTCCCATCATCATACCAATGTACCCGAAGAACGTAGTAATGATAACACTCTCGATAATAATGAGTTTTAAGATGGATGAAGGTTTCGCTCCGATGGCCTTACGGATACCAAACTCGCGTGTACGTTCTTTGACTGTAATGAGCATAATATTCGATACGCCCACGATACCACTTAATAGTGTGAAGATACCTATAACCCAAAGAGCGGTTCGGATAATGCCCATACCGGTGTTCATCTGCAATGCTTGGGTGAATCTATTCCATATCCAGACGGCCTCTTCATCGTCAGGAGCAGCCTGATGGTTTCTATTGAGACTGGCTCTATAGGATTCTTCAAAATCTTTATTGGCTTTCTCGGTCTCCAAACCTTGGAAAGCAAAGACGATATTCCCCACTTTATCACCTTTTTGATAAATCACACGTACGGTATTAAACGGGGCATAACAGTCGGCATTCATCTCACTTTGATCACTCTTATAGATACCTATCACGTGGTAAGCCAAACTATCTACCTTCACATACCGACCCACCAAACGGTCTATATGTCTCGGCATCAACTCCTTGGCCTGACTCTCACTGATAACCATTACCTTACGAGTGTCCTCATTATCAAGCTCATTGATGAAACGGCCGTAAAGCATTTCTTTCTTATCTATCTCTGCATAGTTGGCATGAACACCCTGCAACGTACTCGAAATATAGTTTTCTCCCAATGCCACATTAATGTTGCCGGCCGATATTTTAGCTCCCACATTCAACATATTCTTGCTATATCGCTTCTTTGTGGTGTTCATATCAGCATCATTCAAGGCTATTTGCCTACCTTCTTTTAATCCTTGATAGCCTTTGGAAGTCTGTCCGCCAAACACCACCATGGAGTTATCGAGAAATCTACCGGAGTTCTCTTCCGTGGCATGGATGAGTCCGTTGCCCGCTCCCAGCAGGAAGATGAGCATAAAGATACCCCATGCCACCGCAAAACCAGTGAGCGTTGTACGCAGCTTATTGCGCTTACTAGTAGACCATATTTCGGCAATTATATCTCTCATGATGCTCGCATTACTTCATATATCCATTGATTCCGAACGGACTAGCCTTGTGGTCGATGTTCTCTTCGATACTTCCTATGAGTCCGTCTTTGATATGAATAATCTTATCAGTCTCGTTGGCTACACCGCTTTCGTGCGTCACTACAACTATCGTTTTATGTTCGTCGGCATGCAATTGCTTCAACAATTCCATCACCTCTACACTGGTTTTAGAATCCAAAGCACCCGTCGGTTCATCGGCCAATATCACTCTGGGTTGCGTGATAAGCGCCCGTGCAATAGCCACACGTTGCTTCTGACCGCCCGAAAGTTCATTGGGATAGTGCTCAGCCCACTGTGTCAATCCCAGTCTGTCGAGGTATTCCATGGCCATACGATGCCGTTGCTTGCGCCCAACACCTTGATAGAACAAAGGCAACTCCACATTCTCCACAGCTGTCTTGAACCCTATCAGGTTGAAACTTTGAAAGATAAAGCCGATAAAGCGATTACGGTATTCGGCCGCACGCTTCTCTGATAGATTCTTGATAAGCGTTCCGGCCAATGTATATTCACCGGTATCATAGTTGTCAAGAATACCTAATATATTCAGAAGAGTGGATTTTCCAGAACCCGAAGCGCCCATAATAGAGACGAATTCTCCCTCTTCAATATCGAGACTGATACCTTTCAACACGTGAAGCGGTTGTGCCCCGAAGTAGGTTTTATTAATATCGTTGAGATGAATCATATAGCTTTTTGACGTCATAGTAGACTGGTAAGTTGCAGCGCAACTCAATTTTCGCACATTAACTCGGAATTTTATTGATTTGAAGGATTTGATTACAATAATCAAGCACAGCCGGACGATGCGTTATAAATATCACCGTCTTATGGTGAGATGATAATATATGTTGTAGCAACTCCCTCTCCGTATCAAGGTCAAGTGCTGAGGTAGCCTCATCAAACACGAGGATACTGCCCGGTCGCAAAAGACTTCGAGCTATCCCGATACGCTGTGCCTGTCCTTCACTCAGTCCCGCTCCCTGCTCTCCACAAACGGTATCAAGCCCGTCGGGCAGGTCGAATACAAAGTCGGCACAACTCTGTTGTAATACATCTTCCAATTCTTCGTCGGTGGCATCGACTTTACCCAACAGTAAGTTATCGCGAATGGTACCGCTCAACAGCGTATTGCCTTGCGGCACATAGACAAAATTACAACGATGTAGGGGCGATAGTCGCTCGCTACGGTCACCATGATAGATTTCTATTTGTCCTTCTTTGGGTGCCACTAAGGCCAACAACATCCGAATCAATGTGGTCTTTCCGGCGCCTGTCTCGCCTTTCACACCTGTGCATGTTCCGGGTTTGAAATCAAAGTCTAGATGCTCGATGACATTGTTTTCGGCATCGTCGTAACCGTAAGTGACGTTCCGTAGGCGAATACCACAGGGTGACGGCATCTCCACAGCATCTCCTTGTTCTTCCAAAGGGTTCTCTTCCAACTCCATCAAACGTTCTGCTGCCGTGAAGACAGAGACGAAAGTGGGTACTAAATTCACGAGATTTCGCGCCGGTTTTTGGATTCTGTTGACCAGTTGGAGGAACGCTGTCATACCGCCAAATGACAGGGTATGCGCCGCCAAACGGACGGCTGCCCAGAAGAAAGCGAGCAGATAACCTACTGAAAAGCCGAAGTTCACCATCAGATAACTGAACACACTAAACCGTGTACGGTGCATCACACGGCGACGCAATTCACCTTGTTGCCCTTCCAATAGGTCTATCATGGTGTCGTCGCTCTCCAATGTTTTGATAAGCATGCGATGTTGTAAGGTCTCTTGCAACAAACTTTGTACCTTGCTATCGCTCTCTCTTACCTGTCGGGTGAGGTTGCGCATGCGTCCAATATAGAGTTTGCTTACCGACAAGAAAATGGGTAATATGGCTACAATAGCCACAGCCAGCCATTTATCCATAGAGAAAAGATAGCAGAAAGCACCCACAAACATGGCCACAACAGATAGTGTATTGGGTATCACCTCGGTCAGAAAGTTCACCACATTATTCACATCCATCTCCAAACGGTTCAATACATCGCCCGAATGGAACTGTTCGCGACCACCCCATACCGACCTCAGAATACGGTCGAGCATCCGTTGTTGCATCCTGTTCTGGGCTTTGATACCTAGTACATTGCGTATCCATACGGTAGCAACAGACATGGAAAAGTCGCAGAGTATCAGCCCTCCCATCAAGCCGATGGCTACGTACAGACTCCCCTCTACCACTCCCGAAGCCACATCAATAGCATGTTGTACAGCCCAAACCTGCAACAAGCTGATGCCCACAGACAGCAAACCCACGATGGCATTCAGCACCGCTTGCGTGTGATTGCCGTGCCATGACCGCCATAACCATTTTAATATGGTACGGATGGGATATTTAGCCGGTGGGATATGCAGTAAGTTTCGTATGTTCATACTTTCTATTTATTATATAAATCAAGGTAGAGAAGAAAGGCAACTTAGGACTTTACGATTACCTTTTCTCCTTATGAGACGGTAGACCTACCGTCTCTACAGTTGTAGCCCAATCTTTCATTCTGCACTCCCTCTCCTTGGGAGAGGGCTGGGGTGAGGTTCTTATTAATACTCCCTCCACCTTTGGGAAGGGTCGGGGGGGCTTCTATCCCCTTTGATCAGCTCCCCACATCAACTTCTCACGCAGTGTGGCAGAGTAACGATGCTTGTTTCTCTGCACGATGCGAACGGTGTAAGGTGCTTTACGAATGATAAGGCGCGTACTTTCGAGCAATTTCTCCGAGCGACCATCAATAGCTACGAGATAATTATGCGACCTACTCTCCACCTCTATCGTTATCTCTCGGTCGTCACCAATGACAATAGGACGGATGTTTAGACTGTGTGGAGCCACCGGTGTCATACAGATACTATTGGTATGGGGAGCAATAATGGGACCACCATTCGACAAATTGTAAGCCGTACTACCCGTAGGTGTAGACACCACAAGTCCATCTGCCTGATAAGTGACAAGGAATTCATCGTCTACACTGGTGTGAATAGAAATCATCGAAGCCGTATCTCGTTTCAGCACCGCAATGTCGTTGAGGGCGAAAGGACAGCCTTCCAATGGTTCACCATCGGTTATCAGCTGCAACACCGTATGTTCTTCCACCTTACAACGCCCCTCATATATCTCGTCGAAAGCCTCTTTTATCTCGCTCGGCAACACGTCGGCCAAGAATCCAAGACGCCCCATGTTAACTCCAACGATAGGGATTGCCTTGGCTCCCACCTTCTTAGCAGCCTTCAAGAAAGTCCCGTCTCCACCGATAGAGACCACATAGTCTACATCGAAATTGTAGTCATCGAAGATGCCAGACACCTGAATAGATAGCTTTCCTTGCAGTGTCAAGACATTATAAAAGCTGCGCTCCATATAGACTTCAGCGCCGCGTGCATGCAACTCGCCAAGAATATTCTCCGCACAAGTGGCCTTGCTGGCTTGATAACTGTTTCCGAAAATGGCGAAACGAAGTTGCTGACCTGACATTATCATTATATTTTTGATTCTTTAATAGCCGTCAAACACCACTAAATCACAAACATTTAGTATATTTGCAAATACATTAACTATGCAAAAATAGTATTTTTTACGGACAAAGCATTATATAGTTTAAGAATTATGGCAAAAGTATATGAATTTCTAGCTGACGGTTTCGAAGAGATCGAAGCCTTGCTTCCGGTAGACATCTTGCGTCGCGGTGGAGTCGCTATCCAGACCGTAAGCGTAACCGGTTCAGAATTGGTGACTTCATCACACGGCGTCACTATCAAAGCCGATTTATTGTTCGAGAACGCCGATTTAAGCGATGCTGACATGCTATTGTTGCCGGGTGGACTACCCGGAGCAACCAATCTGAACGAGCACGAAGGCGTGCGCAAGGCCTTAACCGAACAGAATGCCAAAGGCAAACGTATCGGTGCCATCTGTGCCGCACCCATGGTTCTCGGCAGTCTAGGTCTGTTGCATGGTCGTAAAGCAACTTGCTCACCGGGCTTCGAGAAGTATATGGACGGTGCAGAATACACCGCTCAACTCTTCCAAGAGGATGGAAACATCATCACAGGCGAAGGTCCGGCTGCCACATTCCCCTATGCTTATCGCATCCTAAGCTACTTCATAGGCGACGAACGCGTGAAAAACTATGAGGTAAAGATGCAGTATGCACACCTGATGGAGAGGAAGTAAAGCCCCACCCCAACCCTCCCCAAAAGGGGAGGGAGGATTAATAAGGGCCTCTCCCTGCCCCTCTACCAAGGAGAGGGAGGACAGAATGAGGGTATTCAGTAGCTTCATTTGTTGTCCGTTGGGGCGAGTAGTATTTGTCCTTGGTGTTAAGAAATAAGGCAAACAGCGAGCCACAAAGTGGCTATACCAGCGTTAGCCGATGGTTGGAGCAAAGCGAAAACCGCCGGGAAAGAAAGAATCATAAAGGTTAGAGTGCCGATAGGTACTCCCCATTAGCAAAGGCAAGGGAACTCTCTAAGTTGACAATTAGAGATACAAGATTAAGATTGAGGTGGAGTTACAACTGTAGAGACGGTAGGTCTACCGTCTCATAAGGATGTAACAAACTTATCTTTGCCACAAACTGGCTATAAAAGAAGAATCGCGAACAGAATCCATAGATAACAAATAATCCACACCCACCCTCAAGGATGGAAGATTGGAATACGGAAATATGAACTATATCATCATTGTAGCAGGAGGAAAAGGCCTCCGAATGGGTGGAGAGATACCCAAACAGTTTCTACCCGTGGCTGGGAAACCGGTACTCATGCGCACTATTGAGCGATTCCATGAGTACGATTCAGACATGGGAATCATCCTCGTATTACCACACGACCAGCACGAATATTGGCAACAACTATGTCGGGAACACGACTTCCACATCGCACATACGATAGTGGATGGTGGCAGTACGCGTTTTGAGTCGTCTAAAAACGGACTCTCTGCTATCCCGACCGATGCAGAAGGACTCGCAGGCATACACGATGGTGTGCGTCCTTTCGTATCGTTGGAAACCATCGAACGATGCTACGAAGCTGCCGAGGAAGAATACGCTGCTATTCCGGTAATGCCTGTTATAGACACACTTCGCTATGTAGATAGCCACGAAGGAGGGCACAACGTGCAACGAAGTGATTATCGCATCGTCCAAACACCGCAGGTGTTCGACATCGCGTTGCTACGTCAAGCCTTCAACCAACCTTATCGAGACTCGTTCACAGACGATGCTTCGGTGGTAGAAAGCCTTGGATGCAACGTGGCAATCGTCGAGGGAAACCGCGAGAACATCAAACTTACCACGCCTTATGACTTGATGGTTGCTGAGAGTTTAGTAAGAAATTGAATTCATAAAAAAATAACAACGCATTACATAAAGACTCCCCCTCTTCTAGGGAGAGGAACAAGGGAGAGGTCGCATTAGGTGCTATGTATTCCATTCTATCACAAGATATCATGTATCTTCCAGGTGTTGGCCCCAAGAAGAAAGAGATGCTGAGCAAGGAACTCGGCATCACGACATGGTATGACCTATTGCAACACTACCCATATAAATATGTAGACCGTACACATATCTATCCTATCAACGAACTTAGCGGTACACTACCATTCGTCCAAATCAAAGGACGCATCCTTAGTTTTGACGAGTTCTCAATGGGAGGACGTAAGAAACGCGTGGTGGCCCACTTCTCCGACGGATGTGGTGTGGTTGATTTGGTATGGTTCAGAGGGGCACAATACATCTACAAGACGTATAAGATAGGTGTGGAGTACATCGTCTTCGGCAAGCCTACGGTGTATCAAGGACGCTACCAGTTCGCCCACCCAGAGATAGAACCGGCCGATAATCTGCAACTCGGACAGATGGGAATGCAACCGTATTACCACACTTCCGACAAGATGAAAGACCACGGGATGACATCGCGCAACATTGAAAAACTCACTCGTACGCTCATCGACAAGTTACCGGAAAGCTGTATTCCGGAGACCCTACCGCCTTTCATCACTGAATCACTCCATTTAATTCCGCGTGAAGAGGCTTTCCGCACCATCCATTATCCACAGAGTATAGATCGCTTACAACGCGCTCAAGTGCGCTTGAAATTTGAAGAACTCTTCTTCGTCCAACTCAACATTCTGCGCTATGCCAGCGACCATCGCCGTAAATATCGCGGTAACATCTTTGCCCATGTGGGTAAAGAGTTCAACGATTTCTACCATCACAACTTGCCATTTCCGCTTACCGGAGCGCAAAAACGCGTGATGCACGAGATTAGAGACGACATGAAGAGCGGGCGACAAATGAATCGTTTGTTACAAGGCGACGTGGGATCGGGCAAGACACTCGTCGCTCTGATGTCCATGCTCATTGCTATTGACAACGGCTATCAAGCTTGTATCATGGCACCAACGGAAATTTTAGCCGAGCAACACTTGGCTACCATCCGCGAATTTCTGCACGGAATGGATATTCGTTGCGAGTTGTTGACAGGCGTGGTAAAAGGGAAGAAACGTCGCGAAGTGCTGGAAGGACTGAAAAACGGCGAGGTAAAAATACTCGCCGGAACACATGCCATCATCGAAGATACGGTGCAGTTTGCCCGATTAGGACTTGCTGTGGTCGACGAGCAACATCGTTTTGGCGTAGAGCAACGTGCGCGTTTATGGTCGAAAGCGGAAAATCCGCCTCATATTCTCGTGATGACAGCCACACCGATACCGCGTACTTTGGCCATGACAATATACGGTGATTTGGACGTAAGTGTAATAGATGAGTTGCCACCGGGGCGTAAACCCATCATGACCGTCCATAAATACGACACGCAAACGACAAGTCTGTACAACGGAATACGCCAACAGATACGACAAGGGCAACAGGCTTACATCGTATTTCCACTCATCAAAGAGAGCGAGAAAAGCGACCTAAAGAATCTGGAAGAGGGATATGAAACATTACGCGAGGTATTCCCGGAATTCAAACTGAGCAAGATTCATGGACAGATGAAGTCGAAAGAAAAGGAAGAAGAGATGGCTCGGTTTGTGAAAGGAGAGACACAGATACTCGTGGCAACCACTGTGATAGAGGTGGGTGTAAACGTTCCGAATGCCTCGGTAATGGTGATTCTCGACGCACAGCGCTTTGGTCTGTCGCAATTGCATCAATTGCGAGGACGCGTGGGACGCGGTGCTAAGCAGTCGTATTGCATTCTTGTGACCCACTACAAGCTGGCCGACGAGAGCCGAAAACGCATTGATATCATGTGTGGAACCAACGATGGTTTCGAAATAGCAGAGGCCGACCTGAAGCTACGTGGTCCCGGCGACTTGGAAGGAACACAACAGAGCGGTATAGCCTTCGACCTCAAGATTGCCGATATAGCTCGTGACGGGCAGATAGTACAACTCGCTCGCAATGAGGCACAGAAGATTATCGATGCCGACCCCGGC
Organism: Prevotella sp. S7 MS 2; assembly: GCF_000762865.1. NCBI lineage: Bacteria > Pseudomonadati > Bacteroidota > Bacteroidia > Bacteroidales > Prevotellaceae > Prevotella > Prevotella sp. S7 MS 2. The sequence goes on from NZ_JRPT01000012.1 coordinate 15,640, forward strand.
TGTCAGAGCCCTCAAAATGCCATCCTTTGGAATCGCCTAAAGGAGCTTCGACGCACTAATATCAATTGGGCAGCCATATCGTAGGGCCTCCATAGGGGCTTAAATAAGGGACTTTAGAATTAAAGTGGATTGGACGATAGAAAGTTCGCAAATCTCTCATTATCCTTAAACAACAAAGAGATGATGGCTTAAAGCTATCATCTCTTTGCATTATTTCTTTATTTAGGGTCTTCTAAAGAGAAGACTTTTACAAATCAGGATCTACTTCCGAATCGTCTCCACCAATGGTCGGGCCTGCCCAATGCAATCCGGTAGTTGTATCATCGATAATTACATTGTCTACTTTTTCTTTTTGAACCTTGCAGCAAATGCTGCTCTACGTATACACTGACTAAACGGAGTGTAGGACTTACATATTTCTTCTTCATTTCTAATACCTCCTCTTCTATCGTACAACTACTTTCTTTCCATTCACGATATACACACCCTTAGGTAACTGTTTCACAGCATTTGCATAGTCCGCAACCTTGCGTCCTTGCAAATCAAGTACACCGTTTGTATAAGGATTTGCCGTATCTCCGGTCTCCATTACAATGTCATCAATACCTGTCGTGAGGTCGTCGAAGCCGGAAAAAGCATTAACTTGGCACCGGCAGCAGTAGTTAAATCACCCGCAGCACCTGCAAGATTTTCCAAATAAGCACGATATCCATTCAAGAGATAACCTCCTGTACGACGCGTAAACTGCCCATTGAGAATATAACTATACTCCGGTAATTTCGTAGGACTATAGATACCCTTACTTTGGAAACCATCCATCTGTGCACTATAGAAAAACTCCGGCTGTATATGGCTCTCGAAACTGGCATTTGGGAACACCACTTGATCAAGATCGACAGCAGACTTTAAGAAGTAAGGTACACCCGCCTCTATCATGTGATAGACATGTTGACGAAGATGTAGCACATTCTGTTCTTCACCCGTCAAGTTTAGTTTTATTATCTTATCGAATGTACAGATAACAGCATTCTCACCGAATATCTTCTTGAACTCAGTCTCCTGTACGCTGAACGGCAAACAGATGGTAGTCCAATAGTCTTTCTTGAACTTACGCAACAAGGTCACCTCGGCATTCTCTATATCGCCCGGCACCTTGTAAGCATCCTTACCTGAGAGCGTCACAGCATCAGCTTTTACACGTACACGATCCACACCACTCTCCGGAGTCCAGCCTTCCGGCACGAAAGCAAAGCCACAAAAGCCTAGCTTCGAACCTTTTTGGAACACATATACCATCAGGGTACCACTCTCACGTGGCTCAAATCGCAAGTAAGTACCACGTGCCGGAAGGTTTCCGGGCTTCGATTGCTGGCCGCTTTCCGTATAAGGTTGACTGAATTCATCGGTTGGATTCTGCGCTCCTTGCGACTGGTATCTGAAACCATCAAGCGGATATCCTACCAAATCTTCCTTTGAAGTCTTCCATTGATCGATGAGTTGGATAGTCTCAGAATCGCTCGTTTTGTTGTACGGCCCTACGCCGTCTTTCCATCCACCCATTGTCATTTCAATGTCGGTTTCGTGGTTTGCCGTGGTAAGACGTTCGCCAACAGCTAACACCTTGGCATCAGGCGTCACATAAACAGGAATATCCGACACATAGATATAGTATTGTGGAGCACGATATACACCCGGTACGTCAAACGAGTTCACACGTGCCGTAATCGTCACCGCTGCACTACTCACTCTCCAGTCGTTATCATTCGGTGAACCTATACGGATTCGCATACCGGGCACCCCATTGATTTCAAAGCTCGTAGGGATGTCACCTACGCCCGTCATCACCAATTTACCCATTGTAGAATCCTCAGGCTTGTCGGCCTTAGTTATCTGATAGGCGAAGTGACCACTAGAATCCAACATGTTAATTGTATATTATTGCTTTTCTAGAGTAGAAAAGATGTGATATAGAACATCAGTCCTTGTTCTGTATTCCAGATCGCTTGAAAATCCATTGGGATTCCTATTGAGTTACTGCAAGATGTTCGCAGTCTTGCTGACCGGCCTATGCAACAATACTGAAACGTCTATGCAGCAATACTGCCAAATCTTTGCAGCAAGGTGAATTGACATGCTGACGTATGGCTAAGTCAACGAGATTGGGATATATAAATGGTTGAGTTTCAAAATAGAAAAAAGCAGTTGACACCCCTATTCATCTTGTCCAAATCCACCCTCTTACATCTATCAACAATTGAAACTTTTTGTGTTAAAAAGCCTATAAAATTCGTTAATACGGAAGTATTTTCTTCATTTTTTTTACTATCTTTGCGAAGTCCGTTGACAATCTGATGAACTTTTTGTATGGTTCATCGCCTCTCTTATCGCGGTTTTGTGTTGTATCCGCGATACTATTTAAACCTATGAATTAACAATGAAATTGATTACAAATAGTAAAAGAATTACAATTGCCGCATTATTCGTATTAGCCTGCATTCCCGCAATGGCTCAAGACCTATTGGCGCGTCAAGCTCCCATAGACCGAAAGATGCGTACAGTCGATACAGTAGCTTTAAAGAGTATCATCCAACGCGAACAAATGGAGTCGCCGGCTGCCGAACTTTATAGCGAGTGGGATAACAAATATGCCCACAGAGCCACCGAACTGCCCGATTCATTCCGTATCAGCCTCCGCCATTTCTGTATGCCAACGCCTAGTCGTGTCGTGACTAGTAACTTCGGATTACGTTGGGGACGTCAGCATAAAGGATTGGACATCAAAGTGTATATCGGCGATACCATCCGGTCGGCATTCAGTGGAAAAGTGCGCATCGTGAATTACGAAGGACGTGGCTACGGCAAGTATATTGTCATTCGCCACCCGAACGGACTGGAAACCATCTATGGACACCTTTCCAAGCAACTGGTAGAAGAGAACCAAGTGGTTCGTGCCGGAGAGGTTATCGGCCTTGGTGGAAACACCGGTCGAAGCACAGGCTCACACTTACACTTTGAGACTCGGCTCTGCGGTGTAGCTCTTAATCCGGCTCTACTCTTCGACTTCCGCAACCAAGACGTTACAGGAGACTACTTTATATTCAAGAAAAGTAGCTACGAAAGGGAATCGGCCGAAGCCACACGCCTACGTGGAAAGATTGGCAATGGTCGTTATGACCGTGCCGATGTCAAAGGAAGTAACAACGATGATAACGCTAGTAAAGATAATAGTATCGCACAGTTGAGTTACTATAAGGTGAAGTCAGGCGACACACTCTTCTCTATTTCGCGCCAGCGCGGAGTATCTATAGAGACATTGTGTAAGCTTAATCGCATTAGCAAGAATGCCTCTCTACGCCTCGGACAGATTATCCGATTCTCATAACGATAACATTTCTAATAACTATGATAAGAAGTGGGATGTACCGTTGAGGTGCATCCCACTATTCATTTTAGGCCACAGGACAAAAAAACTCCCCACCCGAAAGTGAGGAGCTGTCCGTTATGCGTTGTACTTCAAATTACTTCTTATCGCACCTTGCTGTTGTATCACATTGCATCTTTTTGCCATTGCACTTCTTGGTGGTCTTAGCTTCAGAAGAACAGCACTTCTTCATGTCGCCCTTCTTACAAGAAGCAGCATTAGCATCCTTGCCACATTGTGCGGTTTTCTTGTCACAACACTTGGCATCTTTCTTTGCACAACATTCTGTTTTTACCGGCTTCTTATCAGTTTTTTGACCTTGTTGTGCACTAACAAAACCTATTGTGGCAACCATCATGGCTGCACCTACTAAAAATCTTTTCATAATCTACAATCTTTTTATGTTTAAAACGATTGCAAATATACGCATTCTTTTGATGTCACCAAGCGATTAAAAACTTATTATATATTTCTTATTGTTTTTTATCAGTAACATGTGCGGAATAGGGCCTCGACACTGCAGTGAAGCAAAGAGCCGGCGTTTTGAACAAAAGGCTGCTTATAACCAGAGAAATTAAGCCGTGGTATAATGACATTCTTTATAGCATCGGTATGTAGGATGTAGTTTGTCTTTGACAGCAAACGTTTTACATTCCACTCTAAAGCTAAAGGATTAGTTTCACTCTCTTTCAGACGTTGATACTCTTGAACTATGTACAATTGAAAAGTAGGACTTAACCACATACCAAAACTAAAGGCAATATCCCGATGTGCAAAAGTTCCTCCATATCTTCCAGATTTGGATACAATACCAATAGCATGAGTTGATTCAACCCATTTCTACGGTGACATTGTGAATGAATTATAACCAGCTTCACATTTAAACCTATCGAATTCGGTAGGTTTAAAATTTATATTATGTAGTGTCTCCCATACACCTAGATACTCTATCGTATTCAAGTTACGCATCCAATGCCCTATCACGGCAAAAGGATCATTGTCGCGAAACCTTGCCATATCTGTCAAACTGATATAATCTTTATCACCCTCTCCTAATATAACGGATATTTCAGTGTCTTGTACATGCAATTTTCTAGTATTTTCATCTTTATATTCTCAATTACAAACGTTAATCTTATACAGTTAGGCAAAAAAGCAGCTATCCTTTCGGACTAACTGATTGACCATGATTTACTCTTTAACTGGTGAATGCAATTCACCCCTACAGATAAAAAAAGAAGCAACTATCATTTCCTCATCTTGTATTCCCCTCACCTTGGGAGAGGGCTAGGGTGAGGTTTATCTATCACTTCTTTTCTTAGAAGAGTCCCGAAGAGAGGTCACGACAGCCCTCACTACAAACCAAGTATGCATGAAATAAGTAGTGAGCAAACCATAATGATGGCACATAATCAGGAAACGTTCGCGTAAAGAAGCCCGATGATTCTTGATGCTCATACCACCCTCAAGGTAGTTGACCACCACCATGTGGAGATTGCGAAGACTTAATCCACGCCCTTCGGCATCCTTCATGATGCGAATACACCAATCCACATCGGCCGATAATCGATAATCCAAGTTATAAAGATTGCAACGAGCAATATCAGTACGAGCATAAAAAGCTTGATGACAGACCAACATTCCTTGTCGGAACGAGCGCCACGTGAGATGTTCAGGTGGTGATAGACGACGGCGATAAAGGAACGTCCCCTCATCATTCACCACATCGGTATCGCCATACAGCACACCCGGCAACTCCTCATCCTCACCTACCTGACCGGCTACTAATTCCAATGTATCGGGCGAAGGAAACACATCGCCGGCATTTAAGAAGATGAGATAATCGCCCGTAGCCTCAAAAATACCTTTATTCATCGCATCATACAGACCGCGGTCGGGCTCAGATTTCAGCACCACCCGATGCATTCCAGTCTCCTCGTTAGCCTCCATATAACTCCGGGCGATAGCCAACGTCCCATCTTTAGAAGCTCCATCGATGATGAGATGTTCTACTTCGCCATACGATTGATGCAATACACTATCTACAGTTCGTTGCAACTCGTGTTCAGCACAGTAAGTACACGTGACGATGGTAAATGTTATCATATTCCATAATGTTTAGAGGCCAACGCCTGTTCATATTCATCTGAGTACTTCATAGCTACACTGCGCTGAGAATAATTACGCAATACATACCCCACAGCTTGCTTGCTTAATAGCTCTCTGTCACTCTCAACAAGCACCCAAAAGATGCCTTTAGCCAAATCTGCAGTATTCTTATATTGCGCCACATAGCCGTTCTGTAGGTGAGTAATTTCTTCCGGAATACCACCGACATTGAATCCTACACATGGTACTCCACAGGCCATGGCTTCCATGATGGTGTTGGGCAGATTGTCTTCGAGCGAAGGAAGCACAAAAATATCAGCAGAATTATACACATCAACGATACGCTGCTCATCGTTCACATAACCCAACGGATAAGTAGTCAGAGCCAAACGATCAGCTACTTCTTCGGAATGCCCACCCAAGATGACTACCCCGGTATTGTCTTTCATTTCAGGATGCTGCTGAACAAGCATATCAATGGCATCGATAAAATAGTCCATACCCTTGCGTACATCGGTTACTCGCTGCGACACAAACAGTATCAATCGTTTGTCTAGTGGTAATTCTAACCGCTTTCGAGCTTCCTGTTTATCTTTCATACAGAACACACGCGTATCAATGGGATTGGGAATCGAGGTGACACGCAAGCCATTCAACAGCGCACTCTGCTTGGCTTGTTGCTCCAACCAACGGCTACATGTAACAAAGGTGATATTGGATTTCGCATAAACAGCTTGTTTATAACGCCACACACGAGCCGATAAATCATTCGTAGAGCCAGCACCCGGCAACAGCCGACAGTTGTGGCAACGAGTTCGGAACGATGGACAACCCTGTGCATAGTGACAGATAGCCGTAGCCGGCCAAAGGTCGTGGAGTGTCCAAACAATCGGTTTACCGCTCTCAACTATCTTCCGGATATTCTTGATAGACAGCATTCCTTGGTTAATCCACGACAAATGAATGACATCGGCTTCGCGAAATTCGGGCAATTGAGTGATGTCATTACCGGCGTTGGCAATGTCTATCTCGAATAAATGCTTACGAGAGAAATGCGTATTCCAAAAGATAACCCACCGCTCCCAAAGGAAATTCCAATGATTCAACAATCCCTTTGGCAACTTCACAACGGTGATATCATCGGTCGTTTTGTCGCGAACAAGCATCTTAGCCTTTACACCATTGTTGTTCAAAGCATCTTTCAACCGATTGGCAGCAACTGCTGCCCCCCCTGTATTCTCACTTGTATTGACTATCAGCACGCGCATGATGTTCTCTTTTTATACGCAAAGATAAAAGAATTTTCTTACACTTGTCGGTTAATAAGAGAAAAAGATACACCATTACCGCCCTATGACAACCATCATACAACAACTACAGAACATGCCTATTACACAGATTTTACCCATTGTGTGCGAACACACGTGTTGATATAAATCAAGAAAAAGACGGTAATTCGGTCAAAGTTGATAGAAATTGTTGCCGCACACAAAAACTCGATGTATCTTTGCAACGTCAAAAGGTTAATAGATTGTTTAGGTTAGTAGTAATAAAATAGATTTAGGTTTTTAGTTATTAGGTTTTTAAAGGTAAATTGATAGATTGTTTAACGGGTAATGATGGAGGCCGTGAGGTTTTCATTTATTCAGAAAAAGGTTTTAGTTAAACATAAGAAAACGCCGAAGTTTGTGAATAAGCTCCGGCGTTTTCTATTATTTTTCTCCTTAAATGTATTATTACCACACAAAAGGATTATCTTTGTAGAGATAATTTTGTCTACTTATGAAAAAGAAAACTATTCTCTTAACATGTCTTCTCATCGTGCTGGGACTTGCAAAAAGTCCAGCAAAAAAACTGATGATGATCGTTGGAACCTATACCAACGGAACCAGTGAAGGAATCTATACCTTTCATTTCGACGATAAAACAGGAGTAGCAACTCCCCTATATACACTCGCTATTGATAACCCGTCATTCGTCAAACTAAGTCAACAGAAAGGATTATTGTATGCTGTTTCAGAAAAATCGGATGCTACTGCTTCTATCAATGCCATCAAATTAGACATGAAAACCGGTGAAATGGTATTGCTCAACAGTCAACCGACCAACGGTGAAGACCCATGCCACATAGAGACAAATGGCAAAGTGGTGATGACAGCCAACTATACCGGTGGCTCGCTGAGTGTATTCCCAATGAATGATGATGGCACCTTGAAGCCAATGTCACAGCAGTTTAAGGGTAGCACCGCTTCATCTGATTTTCCTAACCAAGCTACGGCTCACGTACATTGTAGCAAACTTTCGCCTGACGGGAAAACAGTATTGGCCTCTAACTTCAGTGCCAACGAATTACTAAGATTCCGTGTTTTAGGCGATGGAAGTCTGCAAAAAATGGGCGTAGCCGGCACATTAACACGTAATTCCGGACCTCGCCACATCATCTATTCTGACAGAGCGGTCTATGTAATGAGCGAAATTTCGGGTGCAATAACGGTATTCCAGCGTGGCCGAGAAGAGATGAAACGACTCCAAGAGATTCAAAGCGACTCGGTAAATGGGCATGGCGGTGCTGACATTCACCTCTCCCCCGACGGCAAATTCCTATATGCCAGCAATCGTTTGAAGGCTGATGGCATCTCTATCTTTGCAGTGAACAAACTAGATGGAACACTTACGAAGATTGGATACCAAGATACCGGCATCCATCCTCGCAACTTTAACATCACTCCTAACGGTCGTTTCTTGCTATGTGCATGTCGAGATAGTAATAAAATTCAAGTATTTAGTATTGACAAGAAAACCGGTATGCTGACTGATACCCAACAAGATATCATGGTAGACAAGGCTGTCTGCATAGAATTCTAAGAGACAAATACCCAAAAACAATAAAAGTTAATAGGTAAGAGTAGTGGTAATATATAATTTATACCCACAATCTCTTACCTATTACCTTTTAACTATGATTCCTTATTTCTCAACTCTTAACAATCATACAAACGGCATGAGCCGCCATACCCTCCTCTCTTCCGGCAAACCCCATCTTCTCTGATGTCGTCGCTTTGATAGAAATCTGGTCTTCATCGCAGTCCATCACTTCAGCCAAACATTGTTTCATAGCCGGAATGTGAGGATTTATCTTGGGACGTTCTGCTACGATGGTCGCATCAATATTACCCAATACATATCCTTTAGAGGCTATCAATTCGATTGTTTTACGCAGTAATATCTTACTATCTATATCGAGTGTGGAAGCAGCTGTGTCCGGGAAGTGATACCCAATATCACGCATATTAGCAGCACCAAGCAACGCATCGCAAATAGCATGAATGAGTACATCGGCATCACTGTGCCCTAGAAGCCCCATCTCATGGTCTATCTTGATGCCACCCAACCACAAATCACGCCCTTCCACCAATCGGTGTACATCGTAACCATAACCTACACGGGGAAAGAATCTCTCCATTTCATTTACTTTTTCCATAAAAGTGGTTTGATTAATCTCTTTATCTATCTCTTAAACAAATCCTTGATTCCGTCCATATCAAATGCCAAAGAAATGCGCAATGTCTGATCAAGGGGATTACTCTTTGCTGTTGCAATAACGTAACCAGCATCAAGTGAGAAAACATTCATTTTGAATCCGGCACCCACCGTGAAATATTTCAGGTTGCCTTTGCTTTCATTCTGATGATGATAACCGGCACGAAGCGTAAACTTATCATTATAAGTATATTCGCCACCAACGCCCCATTGAATCTCTTTCAACTCTTCACTGAATCCTCCGGGAGCATCGCCAAAACTTTTAAAGATGCCACTGATGCTTGATACATCATAATAATCCTTTTGCAAACGACTCTCATAATCGACAGTCTCTTCCCCCTCTTTCTGCTTAGGAATCGTGGGAACAAGCAATTTATTGGCATCTATTGAAACCGAGAATTTATTATATTGGTCGATTGGCACGAGTAGTGAGGCTCCCAATCTCAAGTTGGTAGGAATGAACTCATTATAGGTTCCACCCATATTAATCTTACTACCGATATTCGAGATATTCAATCCCACGCCCAATTGACTTTCCCTGCTGCCAAGCATCAAGTAAGTCTGGTAGTACGCCGACAAATCTGCGGCAAAGGCACTACCGGGAGAGGTATGTTCATTATAGTCGTAAGTGAGGTCTGAATAAATCCAACGAACCGCAGCACCAATAGAAAATTTCTCGCTCAACATCAATGAATAAGCCACATCTACCGACATCTCATAAGGGCGAATGGTCAATGCTGCATCATTCGTTGTGACTTCTCCAAGCGAGAAATAGCGCAACGAGCCAGACACGGCACTATGTTCTCCGATACGTCCATAACCTACAAGATAGGCCAAATCAATATCGTTAACCAATTTACGAAGCCACGGAGTATAGTTCAAAGCCACTCCGGCACGCGAAATAGTAAAAGGATACTTAGCCGGATTCCAATACTGTGAGTACACATCGGGATCGGTAGCAGCACCCACATCACCCATACCACCGGCACGAGCATCGGGTGCTATCGTCTGAGAAGTGACGGCCGTATAGACCGGATTAAAAATAGTTGTCTTGTCATCGCCTGCCTTTGCCGTTTGAGGAACTAACAGCAAAAGCGACAAACAAGCCATGAGGATACACTTATAGCTATTCATTTTGTTTCTTATCATTTCATAAATTTACTTGAAAGATAAACGGACAGCAGGCTTAATTATTGCCTACAACGATGAGTTTCTTGGCCTTTGAGCTCGTAACACCGCCATCAGAACCCAGCGTGGCACGGAATAGATAGACACCGGTTTGCAAGCGTGTTCCGGCAGCCGTGGTCAAATCCCAATTCAAGGTATATGCACCTTGGGGGGTAATCCCCTTTTCCAAATTTCTCCAAAGGATACGACCGGACAAGTCGTATACCTCTATCGTGACATCGATATTACTTCCTGCACGGTCGTGATTGACGATAAAGGTGGTCGTAGACGATGCCGGATTCTTATTAACAGACACATCAAAGATATTAGGATTGAGTCCTTCTACCACATTAAACGTCAATGTAGACACCGAAGAGTTATTCAAAGTATCCCATGCACGGAACGTCAAAGTATGCTTTCCGGGCGATAAAGTTGGAATATTATAGTAGGTAGAGCCTTTGGTAAAACTTCCAAAGTCGTATGAGAAATTATTATTCAACACATACGTCTTACTCATATCATCATCAATCACAAGTTCCAAATCATGTCCAATACCGTTACCAGTGACGTTGATACCATCTTTATCCGTGATTTCTGCCACAAAATAAGGCGTGGAATTCACTTTTCCACCATTTGAGAACGACGATGTATTCAGATAACAATAAATAGACGGTCCAACAGAATCTGTCTTTGCAACGGCCGAACCTCCCACCTTGAACGAATTATTATAACCATGTGCCAAACTAGACTTGGCATTACTGATGGCAAAGAGATTAATCAATCCACTCTCATTACTATAATTAATATCTTTAGGTACAGCGAATGAGAAACTAAACTTACCATTCTTCACACTATCGGTACCGTTGAATAAGGTCTTAGTACGGTCGTAATAAGTAAATGCTTCATCTGCTTCCGATTCATCATTTCGCTTGCACGTGATGAGTTCTTCCGAATCCCGGACGGTTGCTGTCAATGTTCCGGTAAAGTCAGGAGCATTCTCTATATGTCCGGTTATCTTCACCGTACTGCCCGCTTTCAACATGAGAGCATTGTCTGAAGATGCAGCCACACCATTAATAGCATCTATTTTAGCCGTGAACGAAGGTTGGTGAAGTACCAAAGCAGGGTCACCCAACAAAGAATATTGAAGTTTATTGGTCGTCAAATCTTGCCCCGACGTAATCAAGTAGTTCTTAGCCAGTCGCTGAGCTTCGCCAATAGAAACAGGCTTACCATCTTGTTTACCAAGCACGTATCTAAGATAAGCCATGTTAATACGTTTGTTATATTGAGCATACACTGTCCGCGTAGTACCAAAGAAAGCCACTGCCCCACCATTAGGATTTAAGATCGTTGCTTCACCTATATTCTCTGTAACTCCATCAAAAGGCATAATATTGCACGAGGCCGTAATCCATAATGGTAGATTCTTATTCGTGAAAGAGGCAAAGTCGGTCAACCTTAATACCGACTCATGAGAAATTAATGTCTCAGAGCCATGTCCGGCGTAGTCCATTATCAAGGCTCCGGCAGCCTGTTGCTGCTTGATGAGCTTGGTAGCTTCGGGATAAGTATTACCTATAGAAGAAGTTTCTCGTGTGTAAGCATCCCATAGCACCTTCCTAACCAAGTAGCCAGGATGGTTTGTTCTTACCCAATCGGCTGCATCGTTGGCATCGTCCATGTGCAGATTCTGATTGCCGTCATCGCCCATAAACATCAGCGTATTAAGCCACGAGCCACCATTTTTATTCTCCATATAGTTGATGGTCTTATCTACCATCACCTTAGCTTCAGCCGCAGTCGTTACCGGAAATCGGCCAACAGCTACATCTTGCTGGTCATGCTCCTTAGGATTGCCACCCTCATCCTCATCAAGCAATGTCACGAAACCGTCGTCCACGTAGCACGTAATCTCATTGAACGAGTTCTCACTTTCATAACAAAGCAAGTAATCATCGGCTTTCAGATTTCTACATTCAGGCGTAAGCATACGGTTGTCCCACACGCAATCACCAAAAAGCAAGAGATAACGTGGGGCGTCTTTTGACGTCTTAGCCCGGTCATAAAGCATCTTTAAATAGCGACGATAAGCATTGACATCAGGTGTACCACTCGAAAACTCATTATAAAGTTCATTTGCCGGTACGATACGTACACGCAATCCATCATGCAATTCATGGAATGTTTTAAGCCTTTCGGCTTGTGCCTTCAGTTTCTTTGAAGCAGGAATGATCATCACCATATCGTATTGCTCATCGGCATGGAGATTCTGATTGGCAACTTTACCAACATATTCGGGCACCTTAAAAGTCTGAGAAGCCAAACGCGGAGCAGGCTTCGGAGCAGCCCAAGCCATTGAGACATAATCTAAACGAACCGGACCACCCGACAAGGTTGTTATAGAGATAACGTCTTTTCCAGTAAGAGAGTTCAGCACATAGGTTCCCGCTGCTTCACTACCTTTATCATAATCCACCAACGAGACGTTGATAATACCTTTTACTTGTTCATTGACTGCTATCTGAACTTGGCTTCTTATACCTGCCGAAACATTCACAGATAATGTACCATAAGCACTATTAGCCTCATTTTTCAACACCAATTTCTTAGTACTTCCAACAGGTATTGCTTCCGTATCAAAAAGGTTCCGACCACCATGATACCATGAATAACCATCTACCTCGTAAAGACTGTGATAGTCATCAGTCGAGGGATAGAAGCTTTGGAGAAATGCCGTTGAATCTTTTGTTGTCGTTACAGCATCAGTCTGGGTTATAAAATAATAGCCGTAAGAGGAATAAGGATTACGCGTCCTACGCGTAGCATCTTTTCTACTCCACGTGACCGGACCAACGGCATGGAAGAGTCGACGGCCTCCAACAATTGTAAGAGGCACCTCATGCAAATCGTCTGTTTGGCGAATATAGTCGGTCTTAATGGCTTCCGGTTGCAAAGCTCCGCCATATCCATACACTTTCACCTTGCTTATATCTGTAAATCCAGCTTTCCTGATAAGCGCATCCGTCAACTCATACACGCCTGTTTCCGCTACACGAATCTTTGCCCAAGTACCTGTAGAGAGCACAGAGGAAGCTGTATAGGCAGGAAATTGCGGAGCACGCATAACCATCCGGCTGCTTTGCTTAGCTGTAGAAACTCGTTTCGACTCTATCCTTAGCATAAAGCTGACAAGCACTTGATAGCGATTATCACGATAGACAAGGGGCAAGAAGTTCACGATAAGTTCCCCATTTTTCCGATTCACACTGATATGTTGCTCTATCACAGGACTGGCAGGTAATGCCATATCTGATATTTTCTTATATTGAGCAATATCCGTAGACGTCATATTCATATATTCAGGATAGAGGATACTCACCTGATAAGTAGAATCGGCGTAGTCTGTTCCAATAGGAATGGTAAACGAGAAGCGTGGTAATACCGAGTCTATCTTCACTTGTTCATAGATAAGATTGAAGAAACGGCTAGCCGAAAAAAGTGGGAGCGAGCATAAGAAAAAGAGCAATACAGCCCCTACCCTCCTAACAAAGGATAAGTGTTTTCTCCTTATATATATATATAGCTTCATCACGTTTCTTTATTTTATGTATCAAGCAGAACCATCGACTAGTCCATCGGTTTTGCCATGAGACGGTAGACCTACCGTCTCTACAGTTGTAACGCCACCTCAATCCTCTCCAAAAGGTGAGGATGAAAGAGATAAACTCACAGACCTAGAATGCAATTAGCCCCTACGAGTAGTAAAGAAGCAACCATCATTCCCTTATCCTGCACTCCCTCCCCTTGGGAGAGAGTTGGGGAGAAGTATCACTTACATCTCAAATCCAGCACCTTACGCTCTTCCAAATAACCTTCGAGATGGTCGTTGATTTGCACTGGTCCCACCCCTACAGGCGTACCGGTATACAACAAGTCACCTGTTTTGAGCGTAAAGTATCGGCTAATATACGAAATAAGCTCGTCTATCTTAAATAGCATATCTCCGGCATATCCTTCTTGAACAGTACCACCATTAATATCGAGATGGAAACGAAGCTGTTGTGGGTCTAGAAACTTATCTTTCTCCACCCACTCACCTAGAGCTGCCGAGCCATCAAAACCTTTGCATATATCCCAAGGTTGGCTGGCATCACGCAACTTCTTTTGCATTTCACGAGCCGTAAAGTCGATACCTACCGTCACCGCATCGTAGTAACGGTGCGCAAAACGCTGAGATATATTCTTACCCAACTTGCATATTCTCACTACCAACTCGGCCTCATAGTCGATACGCCCCATGAAATCGGGAATGAAAAATGGCTTCCCGTTTTTCAGCAAAGCAGAATCGGGCTTGGTAAAAATAACCGGTGTCTCCGGTTTATACAACGTTCCATCAAGTTCTTTATTGTGTAGGCCATAATTCATGCCCACGGCAAATATCTTCATCTTCTTATTGTTTGCTTACATCATATATCTTTGCAAACTTACAAAAAAAAGAATGCAAAAGCAAATTATTGATTCATTTCACCCGCATACATGTATACGCGTATATATAAAATAAGGAGGATATGCCGACAAGCATATCCTCCTCTATTGTCAGTTTTGAATAAATTTATTCAGCACGCAATGTAAAACGACGGAATGCAAGTGCTGTCAATTCCTTGTCAGCCTGCTGCAAGTAGTCAGTTACAGTGAGCTTAGAATCCTGAATGAATTCCTGATTCAACAAGCAATTTTCCTTGTAGAACTTATTCATACGACCATTAGCGATGTTCTGAATCATCTGTTCTGGCAAAGAAGCGGCTTTCTGCTCAGCAGTTTCTTTCTTGAGTTTGCGAATCTCGTCAGCCTCAGCCTCGGTGATGTTGCCCTTACGAACACCTTCTTCCAAGTGCTCCTCGCTCTCTGCGATATAAGCATTGAAGCCAGCCTTCTTGATAGCTGCAGCTACAGCCTTCTCAACCTGTTCTTCCTTAGTCTTCTGAACAGCAACGACAAACTCCTTCTCTTTAACCTCAGCAGGAACTTCAGCCTCGTTCAAAGCAACTGGGTTCATAGCAGCGATCTGCATTGCTATAGCGTGGCCCTGCTCTTCGGCAGCCTTGTTCAACTGAACCATGGTACCCAAGAGGTGCTTGTTCTGGTGGTCGTAAACATAGATGTTGTCACCAACGATGAAGTTGTAACCATCCAATTCCATCTTCTCACCAGAGATACCTGAACGCAATTTCACAGCTTCAGCAATCTTGGTACCGTCAGCCAATGTCAACTCTTCAACCTCAGCAAGACTCTGAGCCTTAGCAGCCATAGCAGCGTCTAAGATGTCTTCGGTCAGTTTGATAAAATCAGCACCATTGGCAACGAAGTCGGTCTCACACTTCAAAGCAATCATAGCAGCGAAACCATCTGCAGCCTTTACAAGCACGCAGCCGTTAGAAGTCTCACGGTCAGAACGCTTTGCAGCGATAGCCAAACCACGCTCGCGAACGAGCTCGATTGCCTTTTCAATATCACCATCAGCCTCGGTAAGCGCCTTCTTGCAATCAGCAAGTCCGGCACCGGTCATTTTACGAAGCTTCTGGATGTCAGCTATTGTAACAGCCATATTAATTTTCTTTCGTTAAAGGGTTATGTTTGAATTTCTAATTACTCAGCAGCAGGAGCTTCTTCTGCAGTAGCCTCAGCTACAACCTCTGCCTTTTCTTCCTTCTGAGCCTTACGAGCACGACGTGGCTTGTCGGCAGCTTCTTCAGCCTGCTCTGCAGCAGCCTTCTCATCAGCCTTCTCAGCCTTACGCTCTTCCAAGCCCTCAGCGATAGCACCGCAAACAGCAGTCAAGATAACATTAACGCTATCGTTGGCATCGTCGTTAGCAGGAATCACATAGTCGATATTCTTAGGATTTGAGTTTGTATCTACGATAGCAAATACAGGGATACCCAAACGGTTAGCCTCTTTCACAGCGATGTGCTCTTTCATTACGTCGACAACGAAGAGTGCGCTAGGCAGACGAGTCAAATCGGCGATAGACCCCAAGTTCTTTTCGAGCTTGGCACGCTGACGTGTAATCTGCAACAATTCACGCTTAGAGAGGTTAGAGAATGTACCATCGTTCATCAGTTTATCGATGTTCGTCATTTTCTTAACAGCCTTACGAATTGTAGGGAAGTTGGTAAGCATACCACCAGCCCAACGCTCGTTTACGTATGGCATGTTAACAGATGCTGCCTTCTCGGCAACGATGTCCTTAGCTTGTTTTTTAGTAGCGACGAACAGGATTTTCTTTCCTGATTTGGCGATTCCCTTCAAAGCTTCAGCAGCCTCGTCAATCTTAGCTACAGTCTTGTGAAGGTCGATGATATGAATACCGTTACGCTCCATAAAGATATAAGGAGCCATTGCAGGATTCCACTTGCGGCGGAGGTGACCAAAGTGACAGCCAGCCTCTAGTAATTGGTCAAAATTAGTTCTTGACATTTCTTTTTCTTTTAATTGTTTACTTTCTTTTGAATTCTTTTGTCAGAATCAGCCTGTGGGTAATCTCACTAAAGAGAGTCCCACCGGTTTAGATACTAAACAGGAGGCGCAAGGCCACCATATTAACGCTTGCTGAACTGGAAGCGACGACGTGCCTTTGGACGTCCCGGTTTCTTACGCTCAACAGCACGGCTATCACGTGTCATGAAGCCTTTCTTCTTGAGAGCCTTCTTGTCTTCTGCGTTAATCTTTACCAATGCGCGAGCGATAGCGAGACGAAGAGCTTGGCTCTGGCCTGTGAAACCGCCACCATCGAGATTAGCCTTGATGTCATATTTACCCTCTACTTCAAGCTCTGCCAAAGGCTGCTTTACTACATACTGTAGGATAGCTGAAGGGAAATAAGTTTCTAAATCTTTCTTATTGATTGTGATCTTACCGGTACCTTCTGTCAGGTAGACACGAGCGACAGCACTCTTACGGCGACCAATTGTATTGATAACTTCCATCTTTTTGCTTTATTTGTACTGGTTAATGTCGATGTTCTTTGGCTTCTGAGCCTCTTTGTCATGCTCAGCACCATTGAATACATAAAGATTGCTCAAGAGATGACGACCTAGACGTCCCTTTGGCAACATACCCTTTACGGCGTGACGAAGAATCTTGTCCATACCGTCCTCACGGGTACGCAGTTCAGCCGGCGTATTGAAACGCTGACCACCGGGATAACCAGTATAACGAGTGTAAACCTTATCAGTTTCCTTCTTACCTGTGAAAACCACCTTCTCGGCGTTGATAATGATTACATTGTCTCCACAATCCACATGGGGAGTGAAGCTTGGTTTGTACTTTCCGCGCAACAGCTTAGCGACCTTAGAGCAAAGGCGACCTACAACTTGATCGCTGGCGTCTACTACGACCCACTCTTTCTGGGCTGTTTCCTTATTCACGGAAATAGTCTTGTAACTTAAAGTGTTCATTTTAAGATTTGATTTTACTACTAAAAAACGTTTTAAACTTTATTCTGACAACACGAGCATACGCTCACGCTGCTGTGCAGACGATTCACTAACCATGGAGCTCGGCCAAAAGCTACACTATTAACACCCCTGCACTGGGGTTCTAAGTTTATCCCCGAAATAATCGGACTGCAAAGTTACGACGTTTTATTTACATGGTATAATCAGAGCTATTACAAATCTCCTATTTTATTATTAATTAACAGTATTATAATTATTTAGCACGGGTTTGGATTACAGCATCATACAATATGGACATCATAGGGTTATCATATTATCGAATATCAATTCTCACAATACGCTGATTGAGACGCTTATAAAAATAAGGTATTAGAAACATGAGGCGAAGAATAAGAGGGAAACGACCTTGATCGTGATCGCTCATATAATATTCTTTGCCGACATGCAATTTATCATGCCACGCCTCCATGACCAACGTATCCATTTCCGACCACAAGAACGACACATTGCCACTCATCTTTTTCACGGTATCATGCTTGTCGGCATGCCTTAAAGCAAAAGGAGCCAACATATCAAAGACCAACATCGCCTCTTCGAAGCGGTCGCAAACAGTCTTAAAGAATTCCCTGACTATAGCAGGCTCAAAATACATCAACACTCCTTCTACCAATATCAAGACAGATTTTCCATACGACTTCACCCGATCTATCCATTGATAATCGAACATTGACAAGTCCAAGTATGTATTTCGTTCACTCTCCGGAATCAATCGGCGACGAATATCTATCACTTCTTTTAAGTCCAAGTCGAACCAATGTGTCAACTTCGGACTGCCTAAACGTTGATACCTTCCATCCAGTCCGGCACCCAACTGTATGACCACCCCATCCGGATATTTTGCCAAAAACGCCCTTGTTTCATTATCTATCAACGCAGCACGCACGCAACTCCCTATTTGCGACAGCTTGCCATGCTTGAATTTGGAGAAGTCATAATCGATGTTTCCAATAATATCTTTAGCCACTTCATCATGAATCAACCCTCCATATTGTATTGTCTCCGTGGCTTTGGCCCACAACGTAATGAGCATTGTTTCAGGAATACTTGATAACTGCTTTGTTTCCATTGCTTTTCTATTTATTTCATGTTATTTCAAAACAAAGCAAAGGTAGCCACTATCCTACATCACAACAATACCTAATAATGTGGATTTATATATGAGTTCTTTTGTTTATAAGTTCATGAGTTTATTGAGTTACGTTGCTAAAAGAACAAGTCTTCTATCTCTCAAATATCATTAGAGGATAGAAAAGGGGCAACAAACCAACCCTTTATTCTACATTTTCTTTATCAGCATATAGTAATTTTATATTTGGCTGTAATATTCTAAATCCGCTTCCATGGTCATGCGTTTTACCATTTGCATAACTACCTATCCTTATATCAAACATAATCATGCCATCGTCTATCAGGTCTAAAAACTTACTAAATGCAGGATTAGTATATATCTCCGCTTTATTAAAGTAGAAATGTTCTGTATCATCTTCAAACTTTCTTTCTGCACTCACATAGAAAAGATTATGTAGTTTATTCTTTAGTATCCTGTCTAAAGCGTCATAGTTATAGCCGACACTGCTATCCAGTAGATGATGCTCTAAATCGTATACACCGATTTTAATAGTCCTTTGCCCTCTGTCATTTATAAGTTTGAAAGATAACTTACCAGCAAAGGTATTAAAACTATTAGCAAACATAGATGTATGCAACCTTTTCAAACCGGCTTTCTCTATTTCCTCATAAGGTACACCATATCTATTTCTTAAGTAGGTGTTAGCCCCTCTAGGGAATGAGGGAGCCTTTGTAAAAAGAGTTACATACGATGTAGCCTCTTCTCTATGCGACTTGATTTCATAACCTGCCAAATCGGGGTCATCTAAGTTATTTTCTACAACTCCTACATAATCCTCAAATGTCTTACCTATGCCTGTGTTATTTTTCCTGTTACTAGGGACATACCCCAGCGCTTTAACTTCTCTAAATCTTTCTATCATAAAATCTTTATTCTCCATAATCAATAATTTTATCTATGAGTATTTTTATTATATCACTGTTTTCATAATCAGCATCTTCCAAGAATAGTTGCTCTATCCGTATATTATAACATTTACATAAAGCCCTTATTTGGCTTAAAGTGTATTTATGAGGCCTATTTAGACTTTCAATATTACCGATTTGTCCATTACTAATCCCTAGAATAGAACCAACTTTCTGCTGGCTATATCCTCTTTCCTCTCTTAATTTTCGTAATTTTGATACTATTACTTGCTGGTATTCTGATTTAACCATAGTTTTTACTAATTTTGCTACAAATTTATTGAAATACACTTTTCACCATGCTCTCATTTTGAAAGTATTTAATAATTTTGTACTCTCATATTAAAAGTCAACAACAATAACAAGATGTATAAACGGAAAATAGATGATAGATGGAGCTTTAAGGAAGCTAATACAAAAGAGTTTACCCATTGTTATCACAATTATCCGGCTATGATGATTCCACAGATAGCCAGGACACTTATAGAAGAGTATAAGCCTGAAGGAAGGTTAAGGCTTATATTCGATCCTTACATGGGTAGTGGTACAACTCTAGTAGAAGCCTCCTTAGCCGGTATAGATTCTATTGGTGCGGATTTAAATCCATTGGCTAGATTAATGGGAAAAGTAAAGACCACTCATTATAATTACGAGTCTGTTTTAAGGCAGTTTAGAGTCATGCAGTCTGAACTAATTTTCTATTCTGAGGATAAAGTCATAGAGCGAAATTTTGACAGAATATCCAACTATTCGTTTTGGTATGATGAGAAAACTTTATTAAAGCTATCTTTTCTATCTCAATTAATAAAGGATGCAGAGGATAAAGATTTCTTTAATATTGCCTTAGCAGAGACTGTAAGAGAAGTCTCTTTTACTAGAAATGGCGAGTTTAAAAGATATAGAATGAATAAGGACAGTATAGCTAAATTCAATCCAAATACTTTTAATCTATTTGAGAAGAAAGTACTAAGAAACTTGGAAGGATTAAAAACATATAATGAATGCGCTAACAAAGTAGCAGCATCTATTTATGATTTTAATTCTACTAATGACATACCATCCAATATTATAGCTGATAATGCTGTAGATATGGTTGTAACCTCTCCGCCCTATGGTGATAGCCGCACTACTGTTGCTTATGGTCAATTCTCCAGATGGGCTAACGAATGGTTTAATTTTGAAAATGCGAGAAATTTGGATCGCCTATTAATGGGAGGAAAGAAAAGTAAAGAGGAACTATTCAAAACGGAAAGCATTAGAGAAGTGCTAGATGAGATAGATAGCTTAGAGCATAAAAGGTATTTAGAAGTAATATCATTTCTGAATGACTATTACCTATCTATACAACATGTTGCCAAGACTGTTAGAAGTGGTGGTGTCGTTTGCTATGTTGTAGGTGACAGAAGGGTTAAAGATGTGCAGATACCTTTGGACTACTTTACTGCTGAGATGTTTGAAAAATGCGGATATAAGCATCACATTACTTTGGTAAGAGAAATACCAAATAAGCGGATGCCATCTAAAACGAGCCCAACCAATAAAGTAGGAGCCAAGGTTAGCACCATGAGTCACGAATATATAGTAATACTTAAGAAGTCGTAAAACTGCCAAAGCCAACTCGAACCTAAAGACTCATAAGCTTAAAAACCTAGAATTCCCAAAATTACACTGTCAGCATCAACCATAGAGAAATGACTATCATCATGGCAGCTACGATACGTTGATACAGCTTCTTGTGGGCATAACGTATCAAGCGTAAGGCTATGAAATTACCCACCATCATGGCGCAGCCTATAAAGAAACCATTCAAGAAGATGTGCCAATCCATCAAACCAAAGCGATTATAAGTCACCGCTTTAACCATGTGCATGGCAGTGGCAGCCGTGGCTTCACTGACAATATAGGCTACCGGTGAGAGGTTAAGCGAGAGAAACACGGCACTACTCAGCGGGCCGGAGATACCAAGCATACCATTAAGCAAGCCGGTAAGACCTCCACCTACGAGCATCGTGTGTCTCCCCCCACCTAAATGAACCTTTCCTCGTAACTTCATGATGGAGAACACGATGAGAAATATGCATAATATACGGGTCATCAACGCCTTGTCTATCATTGAGAAGCCAAATGCTCCCAACGCAGTAAAAGGCAAAGCCGGTATCAAAAACCAAGCCACCTGTCGCCAATGTATCTCGCGCCACCCCATGCCGGCACGCGAAAGATTACTCATCATCTGCGCGATGGTAGAGACAGGCACCGCAATCTCAATGCCATAAAAATAGGTAATGACCGGCAAAAGAATCATGCCGCCCCCAAAACCGATAGAACCAGAGAACGTCCCGGCAACAAGACCTACAAGCGCTAATACTATATACATATCCTACGTTCACTTTGAAAAGTATTACAAAGGTAGTCATTCCCCGACAAACACACACCAAACATGCATTTAATTAAGGAAATATATTTTTTACATTCTCCTTTACCATTTTCTCAATAACATCTTGTAATTTTGCAGTTTCAAACACACGCTGCCGCGTTTAAGCCCAGAAGCACACCGGACATACGACACAACAACCTCTATCTGACATCTATCAGCGGAATGTTCAGTGAAGCATAAACGAACAAGTAATAACAGCGGACAGACAGTATTTATCACAGAAATGGGAAAAAATCAAAAGAAGACACTCAGAAAGACAATTACATTCATTGCTTTTCTAATGTTTGTTACCACATCAACAGCATCAACAACCAATGAAAACGACTCTTTACGAGCTGTCAACGACACTACACATCAAAGCCAACTGCTGAAAAAGATTGACGGTATCGGTCGTCAGCGATGGTTCCAAGCTACTTACATCGGCGTCCCATTCATCATCGGCGGACTGCTGGAAGGGCATTATGATACCGATTTTAGAAGTTTACGCAATAACTTCATGCCTAAATTCCACTACACATTAGACAATTATCTGCAATTAACACCGACCGCCGTCATGGTCGGACTCAAAGCCATCGGCGTACCAAGCAGGTCGTCGTGGGAACGCATGGTGGTAAGCAACGTCATCTCAGTGGCACTCATGACGGGCGTGGTACAAGGCTTAAAACACACCACACGCGTCACTCGCCCTGACGGAAGCAACAAGCAAAGCTTTCCATCCGGGCATACCGCCACGGCATTTATGGCCGCCACGATGCTCACCAAAGAATACGGACACCTCTCCCCATGGATAGGTGTGGCCGCTTACAGTATGGCAACGACCACCGGACTGATGCGTGTGGCCAACAACAAGCACTGGTTAAGCGACGTGCTGGTGGGAGCAGGATTCGGCATTCTATCCACGGAATTTGGCTATTGGATAGCCGATGCCATTATGAAAGAACGAGGACTAAACATCCACCCTACGCAGGAGGCCATGGAAATAGGGCTAAGCAAGCCCTCGTTTATCGGAGTCTATACCGGCTTCAACGTCCCTTTGAGCCAATACGATGTAAACGAAGCCGTAGAATACAAGTTCTCTGCAGGCACGACAATAGGTGCAGAGGGTGCATGGTTTTTCAATCACTACCTAGGCATTGGTGCACGCGCCACAGTCTCTAATAGTCACATTATCGTAAACGAGAAAGAGGCCTCGGAGAACACACTCGACTTCTACAACATCAGCGCAGGCCCTTATTTCTCTGTCCCCTTGACGCCCCGTTGGCGTATTGGCACAAAAGCGTTGATTGGATACATAGGATATAAGGATACTAACATTGGAGGGGTGGACGTCCCAAGTAGCTGTGGTATCTCATACGGAAGCGGACTAAGCCTCGATTACCGGCTGAAGCGCAACTTCGCTTTTGGCGGTTTCACCGACTACAACCTTCTCCCTGCCCATAGTGTATCAAGCAAAGAGCACATACACACCCTCACTTTGGGCTTCAGGGCAGCCATCAACTTCTGATAATAGCCCTAGGTTTCAGTATTCGACTCACACTCTTCTTCCTACAGCTCACAAACTTACAGCCTTATACACCAACGGATTTGCCCCACAGGTCAACAGTCGATAAATCCCAAAACATTCAGACAAAAAATGCTGCAAAGGTGAGACAAGGATGCTGCCCCGGCTCTTCAGCAATACTGCAAAGCCTTAACAGGAGAGTTGCCAAGGCCATGCAGCCAACTATAAATAATCGGAAAAGAGCGGAATCAGGCGCTATCTCTAGTAATAAACAAGAGAGATGGTGTAGATAGAGTGTATTCCACCTACACAAAAACGGCAATAGCCAACCATGGACAATATATGTCATGGTTGGCTATTGCCGTTATATTTTACAAAGTTCAAAGCTTATGCTTCACCGGTTCCGTCACCAAAAGGAGCGATGGTACGTTCCTGTGGCTGATTAGGTATTTGGATTTTGCCGAATGCCTGTTCGTACTTGTACACGTTTTCTTGCAATGCTTGTAACAAACGCTTAGCATGTTCGGGAGCCATAATAACTCGACTACACACTTCAGGCTTGGGCATGCCGGGAAGAATACATGCAAAATCGAGGATGAAGTCGGAACTGGAATGAGTAATAAGTGCCAGATTTGCATATTTCCCACTGGCTACTTCGGGATTAATATCTATTTGCAATCCGTTTTCTACTTCTTGTTCTTTAGTCATAATTTTAAAATTTGAGGTTAGTGATGAGGAGAAAGATGCCAAAACCCACTCGTATCCTTAATAGTCAGACTATAGATACATAAAGCCTCAACGCTCTTTCAACAAGTGCAAAAATAGAAAAATTATCAGAGGTAGACAAATACATGAATATAAAAAACATAGCTCTTGCAAGAAAGAAAGCAAAAGAATTAAACTTACTGATTAAGCTTTGAAATTCTTTTAAGTATCACCTCTATATATTCCTCTGCTAAAAATGTGTCAACAAATGATTCTTTTACAACAGCAAATAATTTCGGCAATAACCTTTCATATTTCTTAATAAGCTTATCTACAAAAGTAGAGCCGATACCGATACTCTCTGCAAACTTATAAAAGTCTTGTCTATTGATTTTCTTTTTTTTTACCATTTAAAGTCAGTACCAGTTCTTCATCATCTTTAGGATTAGCAATAGTTGCATTAAGAAGGTCATAAGCAGGAGAGAGGCGGATGACACCTTCTTTTGGTTCATAAAGTGAGAAGTTTTTAAGATGCATATCATTATTACCTGTTAACCATGAGAAAAGAACAACTTCAAAGAAGTTTATAATATCCATCTTAGGTACAGATGAATACCGGAGTATGGCTCTACCAATTCGCTCATAACTACTGCGATACTTATATTCTGTAGGCCGTCCTGTCAACTGGCACATATCTTCCATTGATATTTTCGGGTCTATAACGTTTCATGTGGGTAATCGAGTTTTAATCCACCTCGTAATATTCTGTTTAGACGCAATATTGTTCTAAATACTTAACGACGAAGCATATATTTGGATAAAAAAATTGCGTGTTAAGAAAAACATATTTATCTTTGCAGTATTAATAAAATTAATAAAGAAATGAAAAGATTATTTTTAATTGGGATAATGGCTTTAGCAGCTGTTTCAGGCTTTGCACAAGATGTAAATAGAGTGGATAAGTTGAAGGAACAACAGAAAGTGTTGGACTTAACTTCTAAATTAAACAAACTTCAGCTCGACTTAGAAAAAGAGAAGGCTACCTACAACAACCTCAAAAGCAAGGCATCTGAAGTGAATGCAAAGGCAAATGCTGTAACAACAGGATTTAATTCGTCGGACGCAAAGAGCACTGTAAAAGATGCAAAAGAGACGATTAAGGTTTTGAAAGAAGCAAAAGCTGTTAACAAAAAGTTGAAGAATGCTCAGAAAAAGACGACTAAAATAGAAAAGAAAATAGTCAAATTGCAGGCTCGTATAGATAAACTGAACAAGGAAATAGAATTTGTAGACCAATAATATTGACGGCGAACGCAGCATTATAGTGCGTTTGGGGCATATACATTTATATTGCAGACAGTGCCCTGTGTCCTCTTTCATTGAGGATATAGGGGTCTTTTCTTTCCTCCCAATGTTCTGTCTATCCTACGGGTGAGATAGCACAAAGAGCCATCTGCCATACGCATTAACGTGTGTGGAACAACATCTATACGAGCCAATTCTGCCAAATGCATCGTTAAATCTTCGATTTCAGGAAGCATAGCATAATGTGTGGTCTGCGGCTTACAGATATAAGTTCCCCATAATCCAACGAGCGTTAATCGTTTACTTCCTTCATATTCCTGCAAATGCAGTGACAATTTAGGCTGTACGCCTGTTAACGAAGTTTGATCTTGTATCACTTGCTTAGCTAAATCATCGAGTTGCTTAATGGTATCATCTAAAGTCGGTATATGATTTGTACCAAAGAATGTCTTAACACAAGCTGCATGCATATCTCTTTCGCCCTCAGCAAGTGACTTATAGCAATACAAGCATTTCATAGTTTCCCTCCTTTTCTTCTATTGGCACAATACTCACTGCTCCTATACAATCTTTGTAGCATACAAGTAATATAGACATTCGGTCAACAATACTTATATCCAAATTTCGAAGAGCAACATCAAGTAACCACCCTTCCGGTATCAAACCATCAAAAAATGGAAATAACACAGGACTCTTATATGGCTTTGCCTGTAAAGGCATGGTAAGACTTATTGCCTTTGTTCTTTTTTGTAGAAAGGTAGTCTGGTAAATAACAAAATTCAAAACCTTCATCATTTTCTGTTAGGATACCAGCTAAATCATCTTTATAAAACACATTCGCCCGTCTCATATGACTCTTACTTTGTCTTTATTTCTGCCACCATCTCATAATTAAATAAGTCTAGAAGCTGATTCACCTTATCTAATCTGAGCGTTTTCTTTCCTTGCTCAAGATCGCGTACAAAACGTAAACCTACGCCCGACTTTAAGGATAGCTCCTCTTGTGTCAATCCATATTCTCTACGCAAAGACTTTACTGCTATCGATAAATCTGTCATCACTACTGTCCACGAAAATCTTTTAACAATCTCTTGAAACTCCTATAAATACAAGCTTATATGAGATAAAT